>JAZSBC010000028.1:0-18818 GCA_045602245.1 Acutalibacteraceae bacterium
GCCGTGAAGCACGCAGCGGTGGCAGAAATCGTTGCTTTCCTCGGGCGGAAGAATTTCGCGCAGCTTCATTTCAACCTTAAACGGGTCTTTTGTTGAAACAAGACCCAGCAGATTTGATATTCTGATAAGATGCGTATCGGCAACAACAGCAGGCTTGCCGTAAACGTCGCCCATAATCAGGTTTGCGGTTTTTCTGCCGACTCCGGGCAGGCTTGTCAGGTCGTCGATATTATCAGGCACTCTGCCGCCGAAATCACTTATCATTTTTTGGCACATTCCGATGATATCCCTTGCCTTTGCCCTGAAAAATCCGCAGGAATGGACTATTCTCTCAATATTCGCAACGTCTGCGGCGGCAAAATCCTCAACGGTTTTGTATTTTTCAAACAATTCGGGAGTAACAAGATTAACCCTTGCATCTGTGCATTGTGCCGAAAGACGGGTCGCAATAATCAGCTGCAGGGGGTTTTCCGCATTCAACGAACATATCGAATCGGGATATTTCTTCTTCAACGCCTCAACGGCAAGAAGCGCTCTCTCTTTCTCTGTCAGAATAATCACCTCGCCTTAATTATAATATAAAAGGCATTTGAATTAAAGATATATTTTAAATTAAGTGTTAAATTTTATATATGGGGTCAAAAACTGTTGATTTTGAGGCGGATTTATGGTATTATAACTCTAACTGATAGAATAGGGGGATTTCCTTTATGAAAAATAAATTCACGGCAAGTCTGAGCATAGTTATGTGCCTTGTTCTGATTGTTTCATGCTTTGCTGCGTGTAAAGTAAAGGATAAAACAAACGGAGAAACAACAACTCTCGCTCCTGCCGATTCGTGGCAGTCAGGCTCGGGTTATGAAAAAGTTCCCGTCGGCAAGGCTGAGCTTGTAGGTATTGTTGAAGGCGCACTCGGCGAAGAAATGCCCGAGAATTTCAACGGCGACCTCAGCACACTCACTCCCGAGCAGCTCGACAAGGTTGAAGATTTCGCAAAAAACGAAGGCTTTTTCGTTGAGAAAGACGAAAACGGCGACGTAATCATCAAAGAAGAAGTTATTCCCACACAGCCTGCTTCGGATGACGAAATCGGCAAGCTTTTCGATAAGCTCTCAATCAAAGATCCCAGCAATCTTTCAAAAGAAGAAATCGAAGAGCTTTCAAAGGTTGCAGGCAACGAAGGTCTTATCGTACATACAAAGCCTGACGGCAACGTTGTTATCGTTAAGCCCGTTACAACAACAAAAATCGTTACCCGCGCTCCTCAGACGGAATCAACAAAGAGAAGCGACAAAACAACAAAGAGTCCTTCTCCTCACACAACTTCCGTTTATATTCCCGAGCATGTAACCGCATCTCCCACGGGCAAACCCATTGACAACAGCGTTTCCACCCTCTCAAACGGCTGGATTACAAACTTCGCAGCAGGCGCACACACCGTTCTCGTTGAAAGCTATCCCACTTCAGACGGCGGCTTTGTTTCTGTCGGCATTACCGCAGATTCAGGCAACAGCGGCGTTGTTGTAAAATATAACAGCGAAGGCAAAAAGCAGTGGTCAAACGTGCTTTCGGGCAATGCGCTTGTTTCATTTGACGGCGTTACAGAGCTTAAGGACGGCAGCATTGTTGTTGTAGGCAGCACAGCTGCAACCGATATCACTTCTCCCGACCAGTACATTTGCAAGGATACCGTTGAAGCTCTTGTTGTTAAGTATTCGGCATCAGGCAAACAGCAGTGGACTAAAATCCTCGGCGGCAGCGGCGATGATATGCTCTATGCCGTTGAACCCACTTCAGACGGCGGCTTTATCGCAGGCGGTAAAACAAACTCGGCTGACGGCAGCTTTTCAGGTCTGAGCGAAAACAAAACAAAGGCTTTCATCTATAAGTTCAATTCAAACGGCGGCGTTTCATGGAAAACCTGCCTTTCGGGCAAAATTCACTGCGCTGTAATTGACCTTGCAATCAATCCGAAGGGCGAAATCTTTGCCGCTATGGAAAACAACAATAAAGACGGCGACTTTGCTTCACTTGAAGGAACTGCCAACGGCAGAAGAACAGGCGCTATCAGTAAGCTTACGTCAAACGGTCAGTTCGTATGGACACAGAGCCTTTATGAATCAAGCCGTATGGATCTTACAGCCATAACCTATACCGATGACGGCGGCTGTGTTGTTGCAGGTCAGTATTCCGTTTCTGCCAAGGAAGGCAATAACGGCAGCTTCAAGGGAATCTATAACGGCGGTACACCCGGTACTTTTGACGGCTACATTGCTAAATTCAATGCAAACGGCTCAAGAGCCTGGGTAACTCCTCTTATCGGCTTTGAAAGCGATTACGTTACCGATATTGCAAGAATCAAGAACGGCTATGCTGTTTCAGGCTTCTCAAAATCAAACAACAGAGATTTCCAGGGTATGGGCAGAGGCGACTATGACGCATTTGTCTGCACGTTTGCAAAATCCGGCGAAAAACAGAGCCTTCACCACTTCGGCGGATCAAGCGCCGATAACGCAAGAACCGTTTGTTTGAACGGAAACAATCTGTTTGTAAGCGGTCAGACACACTCAACCGACGGCGACCTTCAGGGTGTAACACCCACACCTTCGGGCGAAAATGACGTTGCAATGATTCGTTGCTACAAAATCTCATAAAAAATCATAGGGCTGTAAAAAAACTTGCGTTTTTTTACAGCCTTTTTAATGGGATAGGAAAAAAGATGCAGAACGGACAAACCGAGCAATAGACTTCAGCCTTGTTATGCTTGCCCGAAGGCGTACAAAGGTACGTCGAGTGGCGAAGTTTGTTCGTAGCATAAAACATTGTTTTTTCTTCATTTTAACTTTTAAGTAAAATTTTAGGGTTCTGCAGGATATTAATTCCTGTAGAACCCCTTGTTATATATTGTTTTATGCGGTCTGCGCTTTTTGCAGCCCCAATTTTTTTATTTCTTTTTCATTTTCGGAAGCACTATGCACGCAACTATGGCAAGCAATGCAACTGCAACAGCGCCGACAATCCATATTGTGGTGTTGCCGCTTCCCGTTTCGGGCGACATTGCAACAGATGCATCTGCAGCAAATGCCGTTATTGCTACCGTCACAACGCTGAGCACCATAACGGCACAAAGAATAATTGCAACGATTCTGATTATCAGATTTCTTTTCATTTTATCATCCTATCCTGAGCAGGGTTTTCATCGCTTCGCCCAAATCTTCGGCAAGCTTTACCGCCGCATCATTTGTTTTTCCGCATCCTGTGATATAAACCTTGATTTTCGGCTCTGTACCCGAGGGACGGACTATGGCAAAGTTGCCGTCGGGCAAAGTATAAGCAAGAACGTTGGATTTTGGAAGCTCAATGGCTCTGACTTTGCCCGTTGCGGTGTCCGTTATTGTGCTTGCCTCAAAATCGTGAACTTCAAGCACTTTAAGTCCTGCAAGCTCCCCGGGAGGATTCTCTCTTGTTTCGCTCATAATCTCTGCCATCTTCACCATACCGCTTGCGCCCTCAAACGCAAAGTTATAAAGGCGGTTAACGTAGATGCCGAATTCCTCATATATTCCGTCCAGAACGTCAACAAGAGTTTTGCCCTTGCTCTTATAATAAGCCGCCATTTCGCAAATCATAAGCGATGCGGCAACTGCATCCTTATCCCTTGCGTGGGTGCCGATAAGATAGCCGTAGCTCTCCTCAAAGCCCATAACAAAGCGGTCATCCTCGTTTGTCTTTTCAAGGTTTGCGATGAATTCACCTACATACTTGAAGCCCGTCAGCACGTCAACAACCTTGCAGCCGTATTTGGCGGCAACTCTGTCGATAAGCGGAGTTGAAACAAATGATTTTGTCATAAGAGTATTATCGGGCAGAAGTCCTTTCTCTTTTCTTGCGGAAAGCATATATTCTGCAAGCAACACGCCAACGTCATTGCCCGAAAGAAGCACGTATTCGCCGTCTGTCAGCACGGCAATGCCGACTCTGTCGCAGTCGGGGTCGGTAGCAAGGAGCAAATCAGCCTTTTCAGTCTTTGTCATCTCGAGAGCGCATTCAAATACCTGCCTGATTTCGGGGTTGGGATAAGGGCAGGTCGGGAATTTGCCGTCAGGCATTTCCTGCTCTTTAACAACGGAAACGTTTTTGAAGCCTGCTCTGTCAAGAACTGTTCTTACGGGGATGTTGCCCGTTCCGTTAAGCGGAGTATAGATAATTCTTATATCGCTCGATTTGCTGATTTCGGGGTTGATGGGTCGCTGCATAACAAGAGAATAGAACTCCTCAACAATTTCATCGGAGATATATTCGATAAGACCCTTTTCCATCGCTTCATCAAACGGAATTCGCTTGATATCCTTAAACATATCAACCTTCTGAATGAAGGAATAGGTTGCGAGCGCGGCTTCATCGGTCATCTGATAGCCCGAGGGATCATAGCACTTATATCCGTTATATTTTGAAGGATTATGGCTTGCGGTGATAACGATACCGCTCTGACACTTAAGGCGCATAATCGCAAACGAAAGCAGCGGAGTGGGCATAAGTGTTTTGAAAATATAGGTTTTGATTCCGTTGGCGGCAAGCACTTCGGCGCACTGCTTTGAGAAAACGTCGGAATTGATTCTTGAATCGTAACCGATAGCAACACTTGCGGTTTTATACTTGCTGTTGAGATAATCGGCAAGGCCCTGCGTTGCCTGACACACGGTATAGGTATTCATTCTGTTTGTGCCTGCGCCAAGCACACCTCTGAGACCTGCTGTGCCGAATTCAAGATTTCTGTAAAAACGGTCAAGAATTTCTTCGTTGTTACCGTTTACGGCGAGCAGTTCATCGTGAATTTCGGGGTTATCCGCCGTGTTTTCGAGCCAGAGGTCATAAAGCTTTTTTACATCATTCATCAGCCATCTCTCCTTATAATAATGTTCCATTATATATAATATCCTTTTTTTATTTTGTTGTCAACATTGACTATACTATCTGAATTTGTTATACTTTACTAAAATATGATAAAGGGGCAAAGAGTATGAGCGCGTTTTCACTTGCAGTCAATAAAGTATTGTCATTTATTTTTGCTGTTATTCTTATTCCGTTTTCCGTTCTGACACACGGAATAGACCTTATCTCCGCCGCAGACCGTACCGATAACGAAAAGACCAACGTTGTGGGAATAGGTGCATATTTTCACTCTCAGGGTATGGCAACAGACGGCGAAACCCTCTATTTTTCATCAAAAACAACCGTTATCCGCACCGAAGCCGATGCAAAAACACTTATCAATGCCAATTATTTTGCAATTCCCGATGAACTCAAAGACCTTGGAATTGCCCATATCGGCGGAATGAGTTTTTATAACGGCAAAATCTATGCAGGGCTTGAGGACAGCAAGGTATGGGATTATCCCATAGTCGGCGTTTACGATGCGGAAACGCTCGAACTTGTTGAATACTATATTCTCGATGCCGAGGTTATAACAAGGGGTCTGCCCTGGGTAGCCGTAAACCCCGAAAACGGTTATCTTTACTGTATGGACCATTCAAAACAGCCCACTAAAATCCTTGTTTACGATACCGCTGACAAAATGGCTTTTGTTGAAGAGGTTGCCCTCTCCGAAGTCGTTCCCTCAATTCAGGGCGCTGAATTCTATAACGGCACGCTCTACGCCGCAACCAACGACGAAACCCAGGCTATCTATAAAATCAACACGTCAGACGGCAAGGTTGAAAAATATCTTGACCGCAACCTCACCGCAGGCAGTGAAGGCGAGGGAATGACGGTTATGATGAAGGACGGCAAGCCCGTGATTGTTGCTATGGATATGGGTCCTCTTTTCATCAATGCATTTGTGCGTGAATATACTTTAGCATAAACTTTTTGGGGGAAATAAAATGAAAAACAAAATTTTGCCGATTGCAATTTCGGCAGTTGCGGTTGCGCTGATTGCCGTTGCCGTAATACTTGGCATTAAGCTGAAAAACGGCGATCCCGTTCCCGAGCCTGTAAACGGCACGGTTTATTCCGAAACCAAAGAACAAACTGCAACAACCGTAACCGAAGCCGAAAGCAAAACGGAAGTTTCAACACAAACAACGGCTGAAGCTGTTACAACTCTTCCTTCGCTGACAACAACCGCTCAGCTTACAACCGACATTGCAGAAAAGACAACCGCTCCCGCAACAACGGTTTCACACGGCGATTTCAACAAGGTTTTTTCACTGCCCAAAGCTCCGATATATATACCGCCGGATGTTGACCTTGATTTCTCTAAAATCAATCTTGCGTCCTATAAATATGACCCCGACGGCAATTTTTATTATACCGACGATAAGGAATGCTGGCAGAAAAACTTCGGCTTCAATGAGGTTTATGACGCATTTGCGCCCCTCACAATGATGTATTACGATACGGCGCGCACCACTTTTGAATACGGCGGCAAGGAATGGCTTATCCAGATTTGGAAAGGTCAGTACGGTATGGCATTCGTCGGCGGCGAGGTTGGTGTTTATACAAGAAACATCGGCTCTGTCGGTTCGCATTTCGTCTGCGCCGATAAAGAAGACTGGCTCAATATGGAAATGGCGTTTATGTGGGACGAATACGAAACGGGCGAATACAGAGCCGTTTTCAACCGTGACTACGATAAATATTGGTGGGCAACGGGCTTCGTGGTCGGTTTCCCCAACGGAAGCCTGCGACAGACACTCAAGGAATTCCGCCTTGTGACCCATATCACCTTCAAGGATGCCGAGATGGCAAACGCATTCTGCGAAGCCTTTGAAGAAAACGGATTCAGACGCGTTTCAAAGCTCAACAACAACGAGCCTGACACCTTTGTGCAGGTTGGCAGCGACGTTGCCTTTGTGTGGCAGAATATCAATCATAAATAAACAAAAACCGCTGAGAAGGGCGACCTTTCAGCGGTTTTTCAGTGAATAGTGAATAGTTGAGGGTCTGCGACGCTTAATATATTCGGGTAAGGGCGAAGCCCTTCCGAAACTTTTCACTCTTCATTATTCATTATTCATTTTTCAATAAAAACGGGGAGCTTTTCGCTCCCCGTTGATTTTTATATTGTTCTTACTCTGATTGCGCCTTCAACCGCTGCATCGAATGCCTTATCGGTATCAATTACGGTGTAGCCCATATCCTTCTTGTTAGCGGTGAAGATTGCGGTAACGTTTGCGCCCGCAGCTTTTGCCGCAGCCTCAACCTTTTCTGCAAAAGCATCTGCATCTTCCTTGTGAATGAAGCAGGTACGTACTTCAAAGCTCTCTGCAAGGCAGGTGTTGGGAAGGTTAACGGAATTCTTGATTTCGCCCTTAAGAAGATAAGCCGAAACTTCGTCTGCCGCCATCATTGCGCAGTTTTCTTCGCTCTCGGGAGTTGATGCGCCGAGGTGGGGAAGAGCTGTTACGCCCTCTGCACCGAGCTGTTCGTCGGTGGGGAAATCGGTAACGTATGCGCCTGCTTTACCGCTTGCAAGAGCATCAACGATATCCTTTGATGCAACAAGCTCACCTCTTGCGAAGTTGAGGATTCTTACGCCGTCCTTCATTTTTGCGAGTGACTCTGCATTAATCATACCTCTTGTGCCGTCGTTGAGAGGAGCGTGAAGAGTGATATAATCGCTCCTTGCGAAGAGTTCATCAAGCTCAACAAGTTCGATATCTGTTTTGCCTGCCGCAAAGGGGTCATAAGCAACGATATTCATACCGAGGAGCTTTGCATCCCTTGCAACAAGTGCGCCGATAGCACCGAGGCCGACAATGCCGAGGGTTTTGCCGAGAATTTCGGGGCCTGCGAAGCTGCTCTTGCCTTTTTCAACGAGCTTGCCTACGTTATCGCCTTCGCCCTTGAGGGTTTTGCACCAGTCAAGTGAAGCGGCAACTTTTCTTGAAGCCATAAAGAGTGCGCAGAGCACAAGCTCTTTAACTGCGTTTGCGTTTGCGCCGGGAGTGTTGAAAACAACAACGCCCTTATCGCTGCAGGCAGGAATGGGAATGTTGTTAACGCCTGCGCCTGCTCTTGCGATTGCAACGGTATTCTCCGAAAGCACCATTTCGTGCATTGAAGCTGACCGGACAAGAATTGCATCGGGATTTTCAACTGCATCGCTGCAGGCAAACTTTGTTGCGTCAAGTCTGTCAAGACCGTTCTTTGAAATCTTATTTAAAGTTAAAATGTTAAACATTTCAAGATCCCCCTTAGTTCTTCTTTTCGAACTCTGTCATAAAGTCAACGAGCTTTTCAACGCCTTCGATGGGCATTGCGTTATAAATTGAAGCTCTCATACCGCCAACCGAACGGTGACCCTTGAGGTTAACAAAGCCTGCTTCAGTTGCTTCCTTAACAAACTTTGCGTTGAGTTCGTCGCTCTCTGTTACGAAGGTAACGTTCATCATTGAACGGTCGCTCTTCTTAACGGGGTTATTGAACATCTTGCTGTTATCAATGAAATCATAGAGAATTGAGCATTTCTTTTCGTTATGAAGCTTCATTGCCTCAAGACCGCCAAGGTTCTTGATCCATTCAAGCACAAGCTTACACATATAGATAGAATAGCAGGGCGGTGTGTTATACATTGAATCGTTATCTGCAAGCACCTTATAATCGAGCATTGTGGGAGTGTAATCCCTTGCGTTGCCGAGAAGGTCTTCGCGAACGATAACAACGGTAAGACCTGCAGGAGCAACGTTCTTCTGTGCGCCGCCGTAGATTACGCCGTATTTTGAAACGTCCATAGGCTCTGAAAGGAAGCAGGAAGAAACGTCCGCAACAAGGGGAACGTTACCCGTATCGGGAAGCTCGGTGAAACGAGTGCCGTAGATTGTGTTGTTCTGGCAGATATAGAAATAGTCTGCATCGGGGGTGAAATCAGCCTTGTTAAGCTCGGGAATGCAAGCAAAATTCTGGTCCTTTGATGAGCCTACAACCTTGATTTCGCCGTATTTTGTTGCTTCCTTATATGCCTTTGTTGAGAACTGACCCGAAAGAACGTAATCAGCCTTGCCGCTGCCGTTAAGGAAGTTGAGGGGGATAGCCGCAAACTGAGTTGAAGCACCGCCCTGGCAGAAGATAACCTTATAGTTATCGGGGATATTCATAACCTCTTTGAAAAGGTCGCGTGCGCCGAAGATAATTTCTTCGTAAACCTTTGAACGGTGGCTCATTTCAAGAACCGACTGTCCGCTGCCCTTATAATCAAGCATCTCTGCAGCTGCTCTGTTAAGCACGCTTTCGGGAAGCATTGAGGGGCCTGCTGAAAAATTATAAACTCTTGCCATTATTTATCATCCTTCCAAGGAAAATTTACTATATTATGATATGCTTTGAAAAAGTGAATAGTGAATAACGAAAAGTGAACAGTTGAGGACGGGCGTTGCCCGTACCCATTATATTCGGTCATAGGCGGAGCCTATCCGAAACTTTTCACTGAAAATTATTCTTCACCAACGGTGATACCGATACCGAGGTCGTCAAGCTGAACGCCGTCAACCGCTGCGGGGCATTCCGTCATAGGCTCGCTTGCGTTCTGTACCTTCGGGTATGCGATAACGTCACGAAGCGATTCGCAGCCGAGCATCTGCATAACAAGGCGGTCAAGACCGATACCCATACCGCCGTGAGGAGGTGCGCCGTATTTGAACGCATCAAGAAGATAGCCGAATTTGTTGTGTGCTTCTTCATCCGAAAGACCGAGAAGCGAGAAGATTCTTGCCTGAAGGTCGGGATTTGTGATTCTGATTGAACCCGAGCAAAGCTCAACGCCGTTGAGAACAAGGTCATATGCCTTTGCTCTTACCGAGCCTTTATCGGTTTCAAGATAATCGAGACATTCATCCATAGGAGACGTGAACGGATGATGCATTGCAACAAACTGCTGAGCATCCTCGTCCCAATCAAAGAAGGGGAATTCGGTTATCCAAAGAAGATTATATTGATTTTCGGGAATAATGTCAAGTTTCTTTGCAACTGCCTGACGGAGTGCGCCGAGAACCGAAAGAACGGTTGAATTCTTTCCGTCGCCGATGATAAGAACAACGTCGCCTGCTTTTGCATCTGCCTTTTCAAGAAGCGCATTCATTTCGTCTTCAGTGAGGAACTTTGCGAATGACGATGCAACCGAGCCGTCATCAAGAAGCCTTGCCCATGCAAGACCCTTTGCGCCGATGCCTCTTACCATTTCGGTAAGCTTATCAATTTCTTTTCTTGTGAGTGTATTTACAGCGCCCTTTGCGGTGATACCTCTTACGCTGCCGCCTGCATCAAGTGCGCCCGTGAAAACGCCGAAGCCGCAGCCTTTGACGGTTTCGCTCAGGTCATAGATTTCCATACCGTAGCGTGTATCGGGCTTATCGCTGCCGTAGCGCTCCATAGCCTCTTTATAAGTAAGTCTGGGGAGAGGAAGCTGAATATCTGCGCCGATTGCCTCTTTGAAAACTCTTGCCATATAACCTTCGCCGATAGCAAGCACGTCTTCCATATCAACAAACGACATTTCAAGGTCAATCTGAGTGAATTCGGGCTGACGGTCTGCTCTTAAGTCTTCGTCACGGAAGCAGCGGGCAATCTGCATATATCTGTCAAAGCCTGCAACCATTGAAAGCTGTTTATAGAGCTGGGGTGACTGGGGAAGAGCATAGAATTTGCCCTTATGAATACGGCTGGGAACAAGATAGTCTCTTGCACCTTCGGGGGTTGATTTGATGAGAATGGGAGTTTCGATTTCAACAAAGCCGTTTTCGTCAAAATAATCTCTTGTGATTTTTGTTATCTTATGGCGGAGAAGAATGTTCTTCTGAAGGTCGGGTCTGCGAAGGTCAAGATAACGGTATTTGAGCCTTGTAAGCTCCGCTGTCTGGCAGTCGTCGATAATCTCAAAGGGAGGAGTTTCGCTCTTTGCGAGAATGCGGAGGTCCTTAACCTCGATTTCGATTTCGCCCGTGGGGATTTCGGTGTTCTTTGCAGAACGCTCTCTTACAACGCCCTGAGCCATAAGAACGTATTCGCTTCTTGCCGAAGCCGCTTTTTCGAAAACGTCCTTTGCAGTTGATTCATCAAATGCGAGCTGAACAATGCCTTCTCTGTCACGAAGGTCAATAAATATAAGCGCGCCGAGGTCTCTCTGACGCTGTACCCAGCCTGCAACGGTAACGGTTTTGCCCGCATCGGCAAGACGGAGATCGCCGCAGTAATGGGTTCTTTTGAGTCCTGTCATAAAATCCATTTTTTATCATCCTTCAATTAAAAGTTAAGTAATGCCGAAAGGTCAACACCTTCAAGACCGCCGAGCGATTCACCGAGCGCTGCCGTTTCCTGACGGACCATAAACTCCATAAAGTTTTCGGCAATTTCGGAAAGCTCCATTTCGGCAGCTTCGCCGCTGTCCATATTCTTGATTTTTGCCTTGCCCGAAGCGATTTCGTCATCGCCGAGCACCATTGTGTATTTTGCACCGATTTTATCGGCAAACTTCATCTGTGCCTTGAGCGAACGGCCCACAACGTCTGTCTGGGCGCTGATTCCGCCTGCACGAAGGTCGGCAACAATAGCCGCCGCTTCATAGGATGCGTTTTCGCCCATGGGAGCAATATAAATATCGCATCCCGACGGTTTGGGAAGCTCGATTCCCTGCGCTTCAAGAAGCATAAGCAGTCTGCCCGTGCCGAGACCGAAGCCGAGCGAAGGAACGTGAGGTCCGCCAAGCTCTTCGATAAGTCCGTCGTAACGTCCGCCGCCGCAAACGGTACCCTGAGCGCCGATATCGGTTGAAACGAACTCGAAAACGGTTCTTGTATAATAGTCAAGTCCTCTTACGATTCGGGGATTGACGGTATATTCGATATTCATTTTATCAAGATATTTCTTGACACTCTCAAAGTGGTTCGAACAATCCTCGCAGATATAGTCGATTATTGCGGGAGCGCCCTCGGCAATTTCTTTACAGATGGGGCTTTTGCAATCGAGAATTCTCATCGGATTCTTCTCGAGTCTGCCAAGGCAAGTTGGGCAAAGCTCGTCTTTTCTTGTTTCGAAATATTCTTTGAGGGCTGCGTGGTAATTCTTGCGGCATTCGGGGCAGCCGATTGAATTAAGCTCAAGGTTTATGCCCTCAACACCGAGAAACGCAAAAATTTCGTTGGCAAGCGAAATAACCTCGGCATCTGCCGCAGGATGTGCTGCGCCGAGCATTTCAACGCCGAACTGCTGAAATTCACGCCATCTGCCTGCCTGAGGCTTTTCGTATCTGTAGCAGTTGAGAATATAGCAAAGCTTCTGGGGAAGCGCCTCGTTGAAAAGACCGTGTTCAAGAAAGGCTCTTGCCGCACCTGCAGTGCCTTCGGGACGAAGGGTGATTGAGCGTCCGCCCTTATCGTCAAAAGTATACATTTCTTTCTGAACAACGTCGGTCGTTTCGCCAACGCCTCTCTGGAAAAGCTCGGTATGTTCAAAAACGGGAGTTCTGATTTCTCTGAAACCGAACTTGCCTGCGATATCGAGCAAGGTCTGTTCGATAAACTGATTTTTATAAACCACATCGGGCAGGATATCCTGAGTACCCTTTATGGCTTTTGTTACGAGTGCCATAATATTTCTTCCTTTTCGGGATTATTTTTTTCAGGTATAAAATTACAGGGTCGTCCCTAAAAAGACGACCCCGATATAGCTTGATTTTTGCCGGAAAAGAGGGTCGGATGAGGAAGATTATTTGTTCCTCGGATTGACGATTTCACGCCAATCAAGATCACCTCTGGCAAGCGAGTGTATAAGAGCCTCAGCCGTTGCAATGTTTGTTGCAACAGGAACGTTGTGAACATCGCACAGTCTGAGAAGCGTTGCTTCGTTGGGCTCATTGGGTTTTGCCGTAAGCGGGTCGCGGAAAAGGAGCAGGAGGTCAATCTCATTGCAGGCAATTCTTGAAGCAATCTGCTCATCGCCGCCCTGTTTGCCGCTGAGGAATCTTGTTATTTCAAGGCCTGTTGCTTCGGCAACCATTTTACCTGTTGTGCCTGTTGCGAAAAGGTCGTGACGGCTCAAAATACCGCAGTAAGCTATGCAAAACTGTATCATAAGCTCTTTTTTTGCATCGTGGGCAATTATCGCAATATTCATAAAAACTGAACCTCCTCCATTATCTTTCTTTATAATATCAAATCATTTTTAATCTGACAAGACTTTTGTAACGGTTTTTTTTATAAATTTCAACAAAAATCTTTTTATTATTTATTTATAGAAAAATGAAAGCTTATTCTTCTGCCGATGCTTCGGTTTCGGGGGTTTCTTCAGCGATATCTTCCGCTGTTTCGTCAGCCGAATCGTCCTCGGGAAGAACTGACGTTTCCTCCTGCTCATCGTGAGCAACGGATACCGCAGTGATAAGCTTTTCACCCTCTGTTACCTTCATAACGCGAACGCCCTTTGAAGGTCTTGCACAAAGTCTGATGGTATCGAGTGCAATTCTGATGATGATACCGTCTGACGAAATAAGCATAAGGTCGTCTTCGGGGTTAACAACCTCTATTGCCGCCACGTCGCCGTATTTTGCAACGTGATAGTTGGTAAGACCTGAGCCGCCTCTGTTCTGAATGCGGTAATCGGTGATTTCGCTGAGCCTGCCGTAGCCCGTTTCGCTGACGGTGAGGACTTTCTTGCCTTCGGTAAGGATATCCATACCTACAACGCAGTCGCCTTCCCTGAGCTTGATGGCACGCACGCCTCTTGCGGTACGGCCGATAACCCTTGCATCATCCTCGCGGAACGAGATGCTCATACCCTTCTTGGTGGCGATAATCAGGTTTTCGCCGCCTTCGGTAAGCTTAACCCATACAAGCTCGTCGTCATCGTCAAGATTGATTGCGATAACGCCGTTCTTGCGCACGTTTTTATAAGCATCAAGCTCGGTACGTTTGATGATACCGTTTCTTGTGAGCATACAGAGATAATAGTTATCTTCGCCGAATTCGGGAACTCTTATCATCGCCGAAACTCTTTCGCCCTCTTCAACGGGAAGAAGGTTGACGATATTCATACCCTTGCTCTGGCGTGAACCCTCGGGAATTTCATAGCCCTTGAGTCTGTAGGTTTTGCCCTTGGTTGTGAAGAACATAATATAATCGTGGGTTGAGCAGGTGAACATTGTTTTAACAACGTCTTCTTCACGGCGTGTAAGACCCTTGACGCCTCTGCCGCCTCTGTTCTGCATCTTGTATTCATCCATGGGAATGCGCTTGATATAGCCCATATCGGTGAGGGTGAATACGCAGGTTTCTTCGGGGATGAGGTCTTCAATATCAACCTCGCCCGAAACGTTGACGATTTCCGTTCTTCTTTCATCCGCAAATCTGTCACGGATATTGAGAGCTTCTGTTTTAACGATATCGAGAACTCTTGATTCATTTGCGAGAATATCGTTGAAATCCGCAATTTTCTCTTTGAGTTCATCGAGTTCATTCTGAATCTTGAGAATTTCAAGACCTGCGAGCTGACCTAAACGGAAAGCAACGATTGCCGCCGCCTGAGGCTCGTCAAAGTCGAATTTCTCCATAATGGCAACCTTGGCTTCCGCCTGACCGCCCTTACAAGCTCTGATGGTTGCGATGATATCATCAACAATATCAATAGCCTTTGCAAGACCTTCGAGAATATGCGCTCTGTCCATAGCCTTTTTGAGATCGTATCTTGTTCTGCGGACTATAACTTCTTCCTGGAACTTGATATAGTGGCTGAGGATTTCCTTGAGCGAAAGCTGTTTGGGTTCACCGTTGACAAGGGCAATCATAATTGCGCCGAAGGTATCCTGAAGCTGGGTGTATGAGAAGAGCTGGTTGAGAACAACCTGGGGATTTGCATCTCTCTTAAGCTCAATCGAGATAAGCATACCCTTCTTTGAAGAGTAGTCGTTAACGTCAGAAATGCCTTCAATACGCTTGTCCTTAACAAGGTTTGCAATGCTTTCAATAAGCCTTGCCTTGTTGACCATATAGGGAATTTCAGTTACCTGAATTTCAAATCTGCCGTTTTTCTTCTCAACGATTTCTGTTTTTGCACGCATCGTGATTTTGCCTCTGCCCGTAGCATAGGCTGACCTGATGCCTGCTCTGCCCATAATGAGTCCGTGAGTGGGGAAATCGGGGCCTTTGATATACTCCATAAGACCGTCAAGGTCGATATCGGGGTTATCAATCATTGCGCACATACCGTCAATGACTTCGCCGAGATTATGGGGAGGAATATTTGAAGCCATACCAACGGCGATACCTACCGAGCCGTTAACAAGAAGATTAGGGAATCTTGAGGGAAGAACGGTAGGCTCCTTAAGACGATCATCGTAGTTGGTGGTAAAATCTACGGTATCCTTATCTATATCGGTAAGCATTTTAAGTGAAAGCTTGCTCATTCTTGACTCAGTGTAACGGTAAGCTGCAGGGGGGTCGCCGTCAACCGAACCGAAGTTGCCGTGGCCGTCAACAAGAATATATCTCATTGAGAAAGTCTGGGCAAGACGTACCATTGCATCGTAAACCGATGCGTCGCCGTGGGGATGATATCTGCCGAGAACCGAACCGACGGTATCGGCACACTTTCTGTATGCCTTATCGGGGGTAAGACCGTTTTCGTGCATTGTGTAAAGAATTCTTCTGTGAACGGGTTTGAGGCCGTCTCTTACGTCGGGAAGAGCACGGGAAGTAATAACCGTCATCGAATAATCGAGGAAGGATTTGCGCACTTCTTTATTCAAATCAACATTTATAATTTTTTGAGTGTCGCGTGCATCACCAAAACTCATAATCAGTTACTCCTTTCCCAATTATATATCAAGATTCTGAACGTATTTTGCGTTCTTTTCAATAAATTCACGGCGGGGCTCAACCTTGTCACCCATAAGGATTGAGAAGGTTTCGTCAGCCTCCATGGCATCTGCAAGAGTAACTCTGAGCATAACTCTTGTTGCTGGGTCCATAGTTGTTTCCCAGAGCTGCTCGGGGTCCATTTCACCGAGACCTTTGTATCGCTGAATGTCACAGCTTCCGCCGAATTCTTCAATCTTTTGGTCACGCTCTTCGTCTGAGAATGCATATGCAAACTTCTTGCCTTTGCTGACCTTGAAAAGAGGGGGTTGCGCAAGGTAAACGTGGCCTTCTTCAATGAGAGGTCTCATGTAGCGGAAGAAGAAAGTGAGAAGAAGAACTCTGATATGTGCGCCGTCAACGTCGGCATCGGCCATGATAACGATTTTTTCATAGCGGATTTTGCTGATATCGAACTCGTCGCCTATGCCTGTGCCGAGAGCGGTAACAACGGGCTGAAGCTTATCGTTGCCGATAACTCGGTCAAGCCTTGCCTTCTCAACGTTGAGCATCTTACCCCAAAGGGGAAGAATTGCCTGATAGGTTCTGTCTCTGCCTTCCTTTGCAGAGCCGCCCGCAGAGTCACCCTCTACGATGTAAATTTCGGTGCCTTCAGCCTGCTTTTCGGTGCAGTCTGCAAGCTTGCCGGGGAGCGAGTTGCTCTCAAGACCCGATTTTCTTCTTGCCTGCTCACGCGCTTTTCTTGCGGCTTCTCTTGCCCTTGCGGCATCGAGCGCCTTTGAGAAAATAGCCTTCGCAACAGCGGGATTTTCTTCAAAATACGTCATCAGCTTATCGTAAACAAGTCCGTTAACGATAGACTGAATATCTGTATTACCGAGTTTGCCTTTGGTCTGACCCTCAAACTGAGCTTCGGTAAGCTTAACGGAAATGATAGCGGTAAGACGTTCTCTTACGTCATCGCCCGAAAGCTTTTTATCGCCGTCTTTGAGAATCTTGTATTTCTTGCCGTAGTCGTTGAATACTCTTGTCAGCGCGTTTTTGAAGCCTGTTTCGTGAGTACCGCCGTCAACGGTGCGAACGTTATTTGCAAACGAGAGAATAAGCTCGTTATAGCTGTCGTTATAGAAAAGAGCAACTTCTGCGTATCTGTCGCCCTTTGCACCCGAGAAATGAACGGGCTTTTCGTGGAGCGGAGTGAGCGCTCTTGCGCCCGTAAGATATTCGGCAAAGGATGAAAGACCGCCTTCATAGCAGTAAACGCGTTCAACAATATTTTCGGGGTCTCTGCTGTCCCTGAGGCTGATTGAAAGACCTGCGTTGAGGAATGCGGATTCCCTGAGCCTTCTTTCAAGGGTGTCAAAGTCATAAACCGTTGTTTCCTGGAATATCTTTGCATCGGGCTTGAAACGGATGAACGTACCCGTTTCTTCAGTATCGCCTACGATTTCAAGGTTTGTTTCGATGTTGCCGCCGTTCACGAAACGCTGGCGGTGAACGTGGCCTGCCTGAGAAACCTCAACCTCAAACCACTCCGAAAGCGCGTTAACAACCGACGAACCTACGCCGTGAAGACCGCCCGATACTTTGTATCCGCCGCCGCCGAATTTACCGCCTGCGTGAAGCACGGTAAGAACAACGGTAACTGAGGGCAGACCCATTTTTTCGTTGATACCTACGGGAATTCCTCGTCCGTTATCGCGAACGGAGATTACGTCGCCCGGCTCGATTTCAACCTCGATATGGGTGCAGTAGCCTGCAAGAGCTTCGTCGATGGAGTTATCCACGATTTCGTAAACAAGGTGATGAAGACCTCTGGGACCGGTTGAACCGATATACATACCCGGTCTTTTGCGAACCGCCTCAAGACCCTCAAGAACCTGAATCTGACTGGCGTCATATTCCTCGGTAACAACCGTATCCATTTCTTCCGAATCGGCTTCGAAAGCTACGATTTCTTCTTCGGGGGTTTCCTGAACAATGTTGTTTTCAATATCCACTTGGTTTGCCTCCCAATCACATTCCAAGGCGGTTCATAACGCCTTTTTTCTTCTTATCTTTGCTCGGCTTATATTTGGGCGGATTTTCAAGGCGCATTCTCGCGCTCTTGCCGCCGCCCGATGCAAGGAACTTATTAACGTTGATAACGGGACTCATCATATCGTCGCACATATAATCAACGCAAGCCGCAAGCATCTCCTGATCGTTATTCATCTGACCGAGAATCGTAACAACAATGAGGCTCTGGGTTTCGTTTGTTCCGTCCTCATAGATATCGTTGAGAAGATTGAAGAGCTTCTTCATCTTCTGGGGATCGTTTTCTTTTATTGTTTTGAGAACAACGGGTGTTCCGTGTTTTGTGAAAAAATCTTCAGCAAGGAACTGACCGTATTTCTCGCAGTTTGCTTTGTATTCCTCGCGAAGCTCGGGATAAACGGTTGTGAAACGGTTGCCGAGAGTGTTGGGGTCATACGAAACGGCGCCGCTCTTTGCCTGAGCCTTTGAAACGGGAGGAGGAAGCTTTGTCTTGAGGGGTTTTGTTGCTTTTGTTCCGAACGTTTCAATAAGAGTTTCGCTGAAATCGCTGACTACGTATCTCACGCCCTTGGCATCGTAATTCGATTCATCGAAAAGTGACGACGAAAGCTTCGAATAGTCGCTGTCGAGAATCTCGCCTTCTTTTGATGCTCCGTAAAGAGTGATTCTGTCGTTGAAATGCTCGATTTTCAGCGCTTTGTTTTCGCCTTTGTATTTGATGATGATTCTGCCCGAATCGGTAACTGCGGGGAGTTCACCCTTCGCAACGCCCTCGGGAACAACTGCGGTGAAACCGCATTCTTTCATCGCATCGGCAAGGCCGTTTGTTATATCGGCAAGTGCAGCGTAGATATCAGCCATAATTATAACTCCTTTTATATATCTATATATAATAATACAGTTAAGTATAACATATTATAAAAGATAAATAATTCTTTAAAAGAATAATAACTGAACTTATATAAAATATTTTATATA
>JAZSBC010000029.1:0-17391 GCA_045602245.1 Acutalibacteraceae bacterium
ACCTTAAAGACGATCAAAAATCGGAGTTGGTCTAATAAAAAATAAAAAAACTGCGAAAACCTTAAAAATTTTCGCAGTTTTATTATATTATTTACCTGCTCTCAGGTCTACACGTCTGATTTTGCCGCTGATTGTCTTGGGAAGTTCATCGCTGAATTCAACAATTCTGGGATATTTATAAGGTGCTGTGCGTTCCTTGACGTATTTCTGAATTTCTTTCTTGAGAGCATCTGTTTTTTCCGTTCCCTTTGTGAGAACGATATCAGCTTTAACAACCTGACCTCTGATTTCATCAGGTGCGGCTGAAACGGCACATTCAAGAACATAGGGAAGCTCCATAATAACACTTTCAATCTCGAAGGGTCCGATACGGTAGCCTGAGGACTTGATAAGATCATCAACTCTGCCGACATACCAGAAGAAGCCGTCTTCGTCGCGCCATGCGGTATCGCCCGTATGATAGATGTTATCGTGCCATGCTTCGGTTGTTTTCTGCTCATCGCGGTAATATTCCATAAACAGACCGCAGGGTGAACCTGCATCTGTTCTTACAACGATTTCGCCAACTTCGCCTACTTTGGCAACAGTGCCTTCAGACGTGATAAGGTCAACGTCAAACAAGGGACTGGGTTTACCCATTGAGCCGACTTTGATTGATGAACCGACAAAGTTGCCGATTGCAAGGGTTGTTTCGGTCTGACCGAAGCCTTCCATAAGTCTGATACCCGTTGCCTTAAGGAACTGCTGGAACACTTCAGGGTTAAGCGCTTCGCCTGCAGTTGTTGCGTACTTGATTGACTTAAGGTCATAATTAACAAGGTCTTCCTTGATGAAGAAACGGTACATTGTGGGAGGTGCGCAGAACGTTGTTATTTTGTGTTTGCCGATAAGCTTGAGAATATCGTCGGCAACAAAACGGTCAAAGTCATAGGTGAACACACCCGCCTCACAAAGCCACTGACCGTAGAGTTTTCCCCAGAGAGCTTTACCCCAGCCTGTATCCGAAATGGTGAAATGAAGACCGTTGGGGTCAACGTTATGCCAGTATTTCGCGGTGGTAAAGTGACCGAGAGGATATCTGTGGCTGTGCATTGCGATTTTGGGATAACCGGTTGTGCCTGAAGTGAAGAACATAAGCATCGGGTCATAACCGAATGCGCCTTCTTCGGGCGAGGGTCTTTCAAACATATCGCTGAAGTTGCAATATTCTTCATCAAAGCTGTGCCATCCGTCGCGTGTGCCGTGAGCTATGATTTTTGTTTTAAGGAATTCGCTCTTTTCTGCGGCAAGCTCAACCTGATGAGCAACGTCGCCGTCTGCAGTGCAGACAATAGCGCTTATCTGACCGGCATTGAAACGGTATTCAAAATCGTGTTCAACAAGCTGATTTGTTGCGGGAACAACGATTGCACCGATCTTATGAAGAGCAAGAATTGAGAACCAGAACTGATAATGGCGCTTGAGAACAAGCATAACTCTGTCGCCCTTTTTGATGCCGAGCGATTTGAAATAGTTGGCTGTCATAGCCGAATGACGGCTCATATCGCTGAAAGTAAAGCGTCTTTCAGTTCCGTCGTTTTCGATATGAAGCATTGCTGTTTTATCGGGACACTTCTTTGCAAGCTCATCAACGACGTCGAATGCGAAGTTGAATTTATCGTCATTCTTGAATGAAATGCCGTTAAGAACGCCGTTTTCATCAAGAGTTGTTTCAATAAACTTTGCATAAACGGGGTTCTGGAGATTTGCGAGGTCAACGTTTGTTGTGCTTGGAATTTTGATTTCTTCAACGCATTCGGTCATTTCGGATGAACCGTCGGGTGAAATAACGATTGCATAGAATTCGCATTCCTGACCGCCGACTGCGATTTCACAATGAGGAACAGATGAATCAAAATAAATACAGTCACCCTCGTTGAGAGTTTCGGTTCTTTCGCCGATGATAACCTTGAGAGCGCCCTTGATAACGATATTCATCTCCTGACCTTCGTGAGAAACGCAATGGTAAGGAGGATTAAGAGCTTCTTCAGAATAAGGAATTATAACTCTGAAAGGTTCTGCAATTTTGTTTTTAAAGAAAGGAGCAAGGCGGTTATAAACATAGCCTTCTCTTCTTGTTATGGGCATTCCCTCGCCTTTTCTCGTGAGAGTATATTCTGTAAGACTGGGGCTGCTGCCTTCCATAATATCGGTAATTTCAACGTTGCAAACCTGAGCAAGCTTGTAGATAAACGTAAAGCTGAAATCTCTGCTGCCCGATTCATAGTAGCAGTATTCTTCTTCACTCATACCGATTTTTTTTGCCATTTCGCCCTGGGTAAGACCCATATCCAGACGAAGAGCAATAATTCGCTGAGCAACCTCCATTATTTTGTTTTCGACTGAACCATGACCAAAAGTTATCATATACTTCTCTCCTTTCGCCTTGAGGATATAAAACACGCCCCAAAGCAATCATTTTGCTTTGAGACGAGTAAAAAACTAACCCGCGGTACCACTCAAATTGCACATTCAGTGCCTCTCAACGGACTCTATCAAGCCCTACACTTTAACGCAGTGTTTACGGAAACTGTCTACTCATCCGAAGATTTTGGGAGCTCCTGCTCGGAAGGGATAGCACTGAATTGTTCCGCTGACGGCTCGCACCAAACGCCGCCTCTCTGAAAGCTTTGCAACTCTGCCTTCTTCGTCATAGCTTTTATGTGAGTTATAATAACACCGAAAAATTAATTTGTCAACAGTTTTTTCAAAAAAATCCCCTGCATCTTGCGACGCAGGGGACAATGAATCAGATTTTATTAACAAGGCCGAAAGTCACAATCATTTTTTCAAAAAGGTTGTTAATGCCAACAAGGAATCCCTTGAAGAATTTAAGAACGGGATTTGTTTCGGGGGCATCGGTCTGAACCTCGCCAATGCCTGCGGAGATTGTGTTTGCCTTAACACCTGCAAAGCCGATAACAAACTTTGTTTCTTCGGCAAAAGCCGCTTTGATTGCAAAAATATCGGTTGTATCAAAAATGTTCCAACGGATTGCATTTGCAACTGCAGAGCCTTCAACGAAGGGAACGTAAACGTCGTTTGCCCACTTGACTGTCTCCGTTACTGCAGCCTTCATGCCGTTGTTCCATACTTTTTCTGCTTCTGCTACAAAGCCTGCATTGTTTGTAAGAACGTTGTATACGGTAGGCTGTTCATCAATATCCCACTTATCGAAAACAGTGTTTCTGTACATTCTGTTATAGCATACAGTCCATTTTTCGGGGTCTGTGTAATCATTGCCGAAGCGGTTTGAATCGTTGTTACCGAATCCGATATCGAAATCCCATACGGGGCCGCCGTAAAGCTTATCGCCTGCAGGCTTATAGAAATACGTGCTGGTGAGAGAAGCATCCTGATTTGAAGCCCACTCGTTGATAAGATACATCTGAGCAAGCGATTCAACGTCAACTATTTTATCAAGCTCTTCCATTGAAGCGTTGTTATAAATTGCGTCTTCAACGTTCTGATAGTAGTTGCTGATATATTCAATCTGTGCCTTCGAAGCATATTCGGGAGTTTTCATTGTGAAGGGCTGGCTTCTTGTTGTAACAAAGCCCGTTGCTTCGTCAGCATATCTGTTGGCGAGCTCCATTTCGATGATGTAGCCGCCTGTGATATCTTTGGGGTCGTTGGGTATTTCATACCATTTCTTTGTACCCTCAAGAAGACCTGCATAAGTACCGTAATCGCCGCCTCTGGGATATGTATCAAGGTCTGCTTTGTTGACATCTTCTGTTTCACCCTCAAGGTCTTCGATATCAACGCTTGAGCCGTCAATGCCGACTCTTGTTGTAAGAAGATATGATCCCATATAGTCGTTATTGATATAAACGTCAACGGGAGTAAACTGCGGAGTATAAGGCATACCTGCTCTTTCGGCAGCTTCATAAGCAAGAACGTTTCTGATAAGAGAAGCGTCGCCGTGGTTTGCAATAAGGCTCCACTTCTTTGTTTTGCCCATACCGAAAAGGTCTACCTTTTTATCAAGCTTGATATTATAAGGCTTCTTTTCCATCTGCCAGGTTGAGTTGCCTCTGCCCTTGATTTCAAGCTCGCCTTCCCATACGGTGATACCGAGCGAGTCTGCAATTTCAATAAATCCGTTTTCTTCGTTGCCCTTCTGAGCGTGGATATAATCAAGATTGCCTGATTCGGTTGCAATGAAAACCGACGCAACCTTTGACTCATTGATAAGAACAACTTTATAATCGTTGCCGTCAACGGTAAGAGTGATTTCTTTCTTATCGCCGAAAACTTCTGCGAGTTTTTTTGTTGCGGTATAATCAACGCCGTTAATCTTAACGTTTTTGCCCTCCGAAACAACAAAATCAGCAAAAAGAAGATTCACCGATGCAGGAACAAAAAGATAATAAGTTCCGTTGTGTTCATAGAGATTGATTTTTCTGTCTACGCCGTCATCGGTAAGCAAATCATCCTGCATTGCATAAACGCCCTTGAGAGGCTCATCTGCGGCAAGGCCGCAAATTGCAAACGATGAAAATGCGAAAATAACAGCAAGAATTAATGAAATTGATTTTTTCATTTTTCGTCCTCCATTTCAATATTATAATAATTTTACATTATATTTTTCAATTTGTAAATATTATCCGAGAACTTTTTCTGCAAGCTTGTTGCGGATAAGCAACTGTCTTTCCTCTGCCTGAGTGCGGTTTTCTCCTTTAACCGAGAAATAAAGCTTGAGTTTGGGCTCTGTACCCGAAGGTCTTGCGGCAGCCCATGAGCCGTCTTTAAAATCAAAGCGAAGAACGTTTTCTTTGGGAAGGTCATCAATTCCTTTTGAATAATCAAGAAGAATTTCAAGGTCATCAAAAAGTTCGTTTCCGCACTCCCTCATTGCCGCCATTGCAGACTGAATTTTCTCAGCGCCTTCTTTGCCCTTAAGAACGAAAGTTTCAAGGCAGTCAAAATAATATCCGTATTCAGCATAGATATCATTGAGTGCGTCAACAAGAGTTTTGCCGTTATTCTTGTAGTAAGCCGCCATCTCGGCAATCAGCATTGAAGCGGAAACGGCATCCTTATCCCTTGCGTGTGTGCCTGCAAGATAGCCGTAGCTTTCTTCATAGCCAAAGAGGAAGGTATGCTCGCCGTCCTTTTCCCACTTGCAGATTTTTTCGCCGATATATTTGAAGCCTGTGAGAGTCTGAACGGTTTTGGCTCCGTGTTTTTCCGCAATCGCCGCACCGATACCGCTTGTTACGATTGTTTTTACAACCGCAGCATTTTCGGGCAACCTGCCCTCTTTGAATCTGAGAATGAAATCAACAAGAAGTGCGCCCGTCTGATTACCCGTAAGCAAGGTATATTCGCCGTTATGAAGCACACCTACACCTACTCTGTCACAGTCGGGGTCAGTACCTATAACGATATCTGCGCCCTCGGATTTTGCCTGCTCAAGAGCAAGGTTGAGTGCATCCTTTTCTTCGGGGTTGGGTGAACGGACGGTTGAGAAATCGCCGTCGGGCAATTCCTGAGAAGCAACGATCGAAACGTTTTTGCCTTCAAGAATTTTTCTTACGGGAACGTTGCCCGTGCCGTGAAGCGGAGTATAAACTATTTTAAGTTCCGAGTTTTCGGCATAAACGCTCTGCTTTTTGATTTCTTCAAGGAAAGCATCAAGCGTGTTATCGCCTATATATGTCAGAAGCCCTGATTTTTCAGCATCTTCAAGTGACATACAAGAGATATTCTTTATATCGGTTACCGCATTGACGCAGGCGATAACTTTATCGGCAAATTCCGGCACAAGCTGGCATCCCATTTCGTCATAAACCTTATAACCGTTGTACTCCTTGGGATTATGGCTTGCGGTTATAACGATACCTGCGGTGCATTTATGATATCTTACCGCAAAAGAAAGCACGGGAGTAGGCATAAGAGTTTCAAAAAGATAAACTCTGATACCTGCACTGCAAAGTACACCCGCCGAAACCTCGGCAAAAAACTTTGAGTTATTGCGTGAATCGTAGGCAATCGCAACGGATTTTTCTCCTTCAAAGTTTTCGTTCAGATAATCCGCAAGACCTTTCGTCGCCTTTGAAACGGTGTATTTATTCATTCTGTTTGCGCCTGCACCCATAATTCCGCGCAGACCGCCCGTGCCGAATTCAAGCTCCTTATAGAATCTGTCTTCAAGTTCAGCCTTATCGGTTATAGCTTCAAGTTCTTTTTTGGTTTCTTCATCAAAAGTAAGCCAATATTCGTAGGTATTCATTTTTAATACTCCTTTTTAAGACCGATTGTAATTATTTCAAACGGAGAATATTCTATTTTATCCGTTTTGCCGATTTCATCTTCAAGCATATTGAGCACGGTCACTTCTTCGGGAAGATTTACAACTCCCCTTTCGCCGTTTTGCTCGCAAAGACGAACCACAATTTTTTCGCCGTCTTCTGAAAGCTTGACACTCTGAAGCCAGAGAGAGCCGAAATCGGGAAGATAAGACGTTACGTCCGCTTTTCTCAAAGGCACGTTATATTCAAATGCTTTTTTATTGATTTCAGCCGAAACCGCATCTCCCGAATGAGGATAAATCAGATAGCAGAAACTGTGTTCGCCCATATCGGAGGTCGGGTCGGGTCTGATAGTTGAGCGAAGAAGTGAAAGAGCCATAACGTTATTCTCTGCCGAAACTCCGTATTTGCCCTGATTGATAAGAGCTACGCCTCCGCCCTGCTCCGCCATATCGCACCATTTATGGTGGCAGACTTCATAGCGAGCCTGCTGCCAGCTTGTGTTGCGGTGGGTTTCGCGGCGGATAATGCCTGCCGAAGTATCGCAAAGAAGCTCTCTCGAAAGCACGTTGCAGCCGTATTCGGCTTTGACAAGCTTATGCTTTTCGTTCCAGTCAACGCTATGTTCAACCTCGATTGCTCCCGACTGCCTGAAAAGACGGACAGTCATCTGCCATCTGCTCTTTTCGGTTGCAAAGCTTACGGAAAACTCGGCGCATTCGGAATCCGAACCGATAAATTCAAGCGGTTTTTCAAGCGGCAATTCACAGGGTCTGTCCTTATAATTCGGAAGGATATCCCAGGCATCATAGTTGCCGGGGGTATCGTGATACATTTTAAGCTTATTGAAATCACCGTTTACCCATTCACGTCTGAGTTTCTTATCTTTAAGCGAAACCATGCTGCCGTCAGGCGCAAACTCAACTGAATAAAACGGAGTTTCAACCATTCTGCCGTTAATCTCAATCCACTTTTCATCTGTTTTCTCTTCGGAAATCTCACCGCAGGAAAGCGTATCAATATTCGGAATTGAATAATACCCCTTTATACCTTTACGGATTATATGACCGTTTTCATCGGGGATAAAGGTTAGGCTTGTACGTTTGAAATTGAGGGTATTGAAATACTTTGAACCGTTGCCGAGTATTTCACGGAGTTCTTTTTCAATTTCCTCGCAGTCAGCCATTGCGTCACGGTAAACAGGGGTTATGTGGCTGCCGGGCAGAATATCGTGAAACTGATTAATCAAAAGCTTTTTATAGATATTTCTGATTTTATCGGCAGGATAATCATCGCCGTTTTTCATTCTGAGAACGCTTATAAGCTCAGCATCGCGAAGCATAAATTCAAGCCTTCGGTTATAATCTTTGAGCTTTGATTTGGTGGTGAAAGTGCCTCTGTGCATTTCAAGATAAAGCTCTCCGTCCCACGTTGCAAGCTTATTGTTTCCGTCAAAATTCTTTTTGAGGAAATCACTGCCCGTCGTATGCTCTGTTTCGGGCATTACGGAAAGCTTTTCAAATCGGTGCATAAGCTCAACCATTTCTTCGGTTGCGCCGCTGCCGCCGTCGCCGTAGCCAAACATCTGCAAAGTCTGTCCGCCCTCGTTTTTATCCTGATAAGCATCCCAGTTTTCCTGAATCTGGCTGGGCATATTCCAGCTGATAAAATGAGTGGGAGGAACGCAGGCATAAACCTGCGAGCCGTCAATTCCCTTCCATATGAAATTATTATGAGGGAATCTGTTCGTATCGTTCCAGGTTGACATCTTATTTGAAACAAAATAATCAACGCCGCTTTTCTTGAGTATCTGAGGCAGAATCCAGCTGTTGCCGAAAACGTCGGGAAGCCAGCAGTTATTAACGGTAATGCCGAATTTCTCCCTGAAATAGCTTTGACCGTAAAGGCACTGTCTGATAAGGCTCTCGCAGGACGGAACGTTGCAATCGGGTTCAACGTACATTGCGCCGACAGGCTCAAATCTGCCCTCGGCAATCCGCTTTTTCAGCTCTTCAAATATTTCGGGGTAGTACTTTTCAACCGTTTCATAGGTATATGCCTGAGTATGGGCATATCTGAAATCGGGGTATTTATCCATAAGACGGAGCTGAATGAGGACGGTTCGAAGATTTTTCTGAACTGCGTGAATTCTTCTCCAATAATAAGCAATATCAAGGTGGGAATGGGCAACAAGAGCAACGTTTCCGCTGCCTTTATAATCTTTGTTTGAGAAAATGTTTTTATCTATGTATTCAGCCGCCGCGCACACGTCTTCATCTCTCACGTCATCAAAATCAATAAAATTAAGCGCCGCATCAAGCTCACGGATAACAAGCGCACTGAAATCTTCATTAAAAACCTCGCTCATTGCCGCATCAACAAGAAGCTCGATATCATAAACAAGCGACTGCACGGCTTCATTAACAACGGTAATGTATCCGCCCTCAAAAATCTGCCTGCAGCCCCTTACACTGAGGCTTTCGGGGTTGCGTTCATCATCGGGCTTTGAACGGTTATAGCCCATAATTTCAAAATGAAGCCTTCTTCCGCTTACGTAATCCGAAAGATTAAGACGCTCTCTGTTAGGGTCTATTCCTCCAACGTATACGCCGTTGACCTTGACTATCATTTCAGCGGCTGTTTTCAATGAAAAGCAGTATTTTTTGCCTTCAAGATGCTCAGGAAGAATATAGTCCGCTTCAATGAAAGCCGTGCCGTCAGGGGTAAAATACATATCGCCTTTTTTGAGAGGTCTGAATTCATCATCATAGAATTCAAAATTCATCTCGGACACCTGACGGGCATCTTTTATCATAAAAGTATCAATTTCGTGTTTTTCTTTATAAATATATCTTTTAAGCCAACCGAAACGAAGAGTTATCCATTCTTCGGGCCGCATACTTCTTCTTGTTACTTTAATATGTGCCATTCCGTTACCTCACACATCCTGAAAATAAGGCTTTTTTCTGATTCCGATTATCCTGACTTTTTCGTTGCGGTCAATTTCAACTCTTTCCTCAATCCATTTAAGGCATCGGTCAAGAATAAGACATTTTGAACATTCGCCCTGAAGCAAAACGGTAACCTCATCACCCTCTTGCTTCACAAAAGTAATCTCTCCGCCGTCGCCCTGAAGTCTGGGTCTTATATATCCGTTGATATATTCTTCCATACAAAAGCCTCCTGCATAAATATCCATTTTAAATTATATCACTATGTATTGACCATCGCAAGGAAAAAATAAAAAAATACACAATATTTTGTTTTATATATTCCAAAAGCATTTATTATATGGTATATTATATAATGGAAATAATTTGGGGGTGATATGCGTGTTTGTTGTAACAAGCAAACAGATGTATAACGCAGAATGCAACGCGGTTGAAAGAGGAATTTCTTTCACTCAGCTTATGGAAAACGCAGGTCAGGCTTGCGCAAAACTCATCAGAAAACATTTTTCATTGGCAAGAAACAGCCATAAAAAAGTTCTCGTTATCTGCGGAAAGGGGAAAAACGGCGGCGACGGTTTTGTTATTGCCCGTGCATTATGGGAATACGGCTGCGACGTTACGGTTGTTCTCGCCTGCGGTGAACCGAAGGCCGAAGATTCGGTTGAAATGTTTTCGCTTGTTGAGGCAACAAGCATTGACGTTTTAAGATATAACAACAACCTCACTCCGCTTAAACCGATTATCGCCAATGCCGAGATAATTGTTGAGGCAATTTTCGGAACGGGTTTTTCAGGCTCACTTGATAACTCTCTGAGTATCCTTGCACAAGCGGTAAACTCAGCAGAAGGTAAGGTTGTTTCAATCGACGTGCCTGCAGGCGCAGATTGCGATAAAGCAACCGTTCAGGGTGCGGTTTTCAAAGCCGATATGACCGTTGCAATTTCGGCATACAAACCCATTCACGTTATAAAACCCTGCAACAAATATTGCGGCAGGCTTGAAGTTGCCGATATCGGCATCACAACTGACGATTTCAGAAAAATCAACAGTGCCACTTGTTTTACGCTTGATAAAAATAAAGTCCGTGCAATGCTTCCGAAGAGAAAGCCCGTTTCAAACAAAGGCACGTACGGCCATGCACTTTGCGTTTGCGGCAGCATGAGAATGACGGGCGCGGCATATCTTTCCGTCGGCGGCGCTTTAAGGACCGGCGCAGGTCTTGTTACCGCTGCATTCCCTCAAAGCGCATATCCCGCAATCGCTCCGAAGCTCACGGAATCCTTGCTTATGCCGATTGAATCGAATTTCGAAGGAACGTTCGGGTTTTCCGCAATGGCTGATATAATTGAAAAATCAAAAAGAGTAAATGCGGTTTTAATCGGATGCGGAATAGGATTCAACAAAGACACAACGACACTCGTTCATAATCTTATCAAAGAAATAAAAATTCCGATGATTATTGATGCAGACGGCATAAATGCACTGAGCACAAATATAGATATATTGAAAGAAGCTCAGGCTCCGGTTATCATCACTCCCCATCCGGGTGAAATGAGCCGTCTTTGCGGCAGAACGATAGCTGAAATAATTGCAAATCCGATTGCCGTAGCCTATGAATTCGCAAGAAAATACGGAATAACGGTTGTGCTGAAAACAGCAAACACCGTTGTGTGCAACCCAAACGCAAGCGGAGTTTATATCAACACAACGGGCAATTCGGGGCTTGCAAAAGGCGGCAGCGGCGATTTGCTTGCGGGAATGATTGTTTCTCTGCTTGCGCAGGGAATGTCTCCGTTTGACGCTGCGACAGTTGCGGTTTATCTTCACGGCCTTGCAGCCGACGAAGTTGCAGAAAAAACTTCTATGAGAGGTATGCTTCCGAGCGATATTCTTGATTACCTGCCTGAGTTTTTTTCAAAATTTGAATAGCAGGTGATAATTTGAAAAAAGTGTTTTCTCTTTTTGCCGTTTTGTTATTGATGATTTCGGCAGGATGTAAAAAACAAGAGATAACACAAGAGTCTTTACCGCAGATTCCGCCTTCATTCTCTTCCGATATTCACGCAACATACGGAGAACTCGAAATGACGGCAACCGTTACTAAAAATACGAAAAAAGAATTTACGATTGATTTTCACACTCCCGAAGCGCTTTCCCCTCTTACGCTGACTTATTCGGGCGATAAATGCACCGCAGAATTCGACGGATTAAAATTTGAAACAGATATAAATCGTTTTCCTCAGACCGAAGTCGGCGCACTGACGGTATACGCCATATCGGATATCATTGAGGGCTATAACGTTCAGCAAACGTATTCCGACGGAATAATAACATATAAAGGCACGGGAGAAAGAGGCGCTTTCACTCTCACTCAGGATGCCGAAACAGCGGCGCTGATTGAATTCAAAACAGAGGGTGCAAAGCTTCATATTGTATTTTCAAATTTCAGAACAGGATGATTAAATTATGTATTCAAAATGCTTCCCTGCGTGGGGACCTTACGGCAAAAAATATATGGGTATTTCAAGAATTGCCGACCATTCATTTGCAAACGGAGTGCGCTTTGACGTTACGGTTGCGCCTGCGATATTCGGCGGTGACATAAAAGTACCGAACACTACCCTGCCCTCGGGATGCCATCCCTGGAGATGCAGCGACGATTATTCATTTTTCACTTACCGCTATGACCTTGAGTGGAAAGACAAAGTATACGCCGAGGTTTCATACATAAAAGCGGATGACGAAACCATTCTTATAAGAACCGAAATTGCAAACAATTCCGAGCTTATTCAGAACTGCGTTATCAATTTCTTTGAATCAATAGAATACCCCTCGCCGTCATACTGCAAGCTTTCATTGCCTGAAAAATGTGCATTCAGAAATGCAGTAGAATATGACAGCTACAATTACAAAGTAACACGTCCCTGGGATGAACAAAATGCCGACGGCTTCAAAAAAGGCGAATTTGCAGACCACCGTTTTACGGGCGGTTTCGGTCTCGGCGACAGAGCGGGAAAATGGCATATGCCCCACAGATACCTGCCTCCTTTCGGCTGTGAAAAGGGTGATAACGCTTCGTTCACGATAAACAGTGATTATGATTTTGAAAACGCTGTTCTTGCCGTACGCTACAGAACGTCGGGCATAAAATATGAACAGGGCAAAATGGTGGGTGTTAACGTTACAACGGGCGATACTGTTTCTTCGTTCATAATGAACGGCGATACACAGCTTGATTTTGAACCGACAGATGAACTTAAAATAAAATGCTTTGACCTCGGTAAAGTGAATAAAGGCTCATATTCCCTCTCCCTTGAAGCAATCGGCACGGGCGGAATTGAATTCGATTTCTTCTGCATCTGCGAAAAGAACGATACGGAAAAGATAACCGCAGAGATGACAGCCTATGATTTTATGCCCGAAATCACAACCGATAAATGCGATAACGGCGGATATATAACCTCCTGCAAATACAAGGACGTTGACGGAACTTTCTATCTGCGTACATTTAATGACAACACCCGTTACCGTGAGATTGAATCGGGTGCGCTTGAGGACTGTATGACTGCAAGGCTCTCAAACTCAGACCCGACTTTTGATGACGTTGCAGAGAGCTTTACGGGCGCATTTTCAAGAAAGCACAGCGACGACGGCTTCTTCAGCAACGCAATAGTTCATACGATTTTCATCGAACCCGATAATAAGCATATCGAATATGCGGTTATTTCAAAAGGCGAAACGGAATATAAATCAGCCGAAGAATATGAGGCGTTATATTGCAGAAAGCTTGAGGAATTCCCGAATATTTCGCTTAACAAAGACGGCAAAAAGTATGAACTCAGCAACGAAATTCTCAAATCAACCGTTATGGTCAATGCAGTGTATCCCATCTATAAACACGGTGATTATATCATTCACCATACACCGGGAAAGCGCTGGGACTGCCTTTATACCTGGGATTCGGGCTTTATCGGCCTCGGAATGATTGACTATTCAAAGCGTTTTGCCCAATACAGCCTTGACACGTATTTCAGCGATGAGAGCAACCCCGACTATGCCTTCCTGCATCACGGCTCACCCGTACCCGTGCAGATGTATCTTTACCTTGAAATGCTCAAACGCGAAAACGATAAAACCGACCTTCTTGAAATGTACCCGAGAGCGAAACTCTATTATGATTTCCTCGCAGGTAAGGTCAGAGGCTCAACAACGGCTAAGCTTAAAAGCGGTCTGACAACAACTTACGATTATTTCTACTCAACAAGCGGTATGGATGATTATCCGCCTCAGGTTGCGATGATGGACAGAAACATAAGAGACACGACGGCGCCCGTTATCTCAACGGCACAGCTTATCCGTTGCGGTAAAATACTGAGTATGGTTGCGTCAAAGCTCGGCAAAAGCGACGACGTTTCTGTTTATTCGGCAGATATTGAAAGGCTTACTCAGGCGCTTACCGAACATTCGTGGGACAAGGAAAGCGGATATTTCAGCTACGTGCTTCACGACAAAGACTACAACCCCACGGGCTTTATGCTCAGCGATGACGGCGAAAACCTCAACAAGGGTCTTGACGGAATATACCCCATCATTGCGGGCGCTTGCAACGATGAGCAAAGAGAAGCGATTCTCGGCCATCTCAAGAGCAAAAAAGAAATGCTCTGCCCTTACGGAATCAGTGCGGTTGATATGACGGCAGGCTATTTTATGGTTAACGGCTACTGGAACGGAAACGTATGGTTTCCTCACCAGTGGTTTATCTGGAAATCAATGCTTGACCTTGCCGAAAGCGATTTTGCTTATACAATCGCAAAGCTTGCTCTTGATATCTGGAAACGCGAGGTTGATTATTCTTACTATACCTTTGAAATGGTCAGCGTTGTGACTGGCAGAGGCGGATGGTTCCATAATTTCGGCGGACTTTCAACGCCCATCACAATGTGGTCAAACGCCTATTTCAAAGCAGGTACTTTCAACACGGGATTTGATACCTGGGTTGACAAAGCCGAATTCGGTAAAGATAACACGGAAATGAGCGCAGATATCACATATTTCGGCAAAAACAAAAAATTCACCGTCATTGCAACAATGAATGACGATGAAAACAAAAAATATAAAGTTACGTTTGACGGAAAAGAGATTGAATACAACGAAAGATTCAAGGGTACACTTGAAATCACGCTTTCTGTTGATGACAATGAAGTTCACAGCATCACAATCAGCTGACAAAAAAGGCGGTTCATTCCGAACCGCCTTTTTATTATTTTCTGAGGAATTCATCAAGCGACTTGCCCTGCGCAAGTTCATCTTTATACATTTCCTTTGCACATTCTTCGCAAATGGCAATATCTTCTTTTTCCAAATCCTGAGTGATATAAACCATAAATTCATCGCTCGGATAATACGACTTGCCCGATATTTCATATTCGCAGTTTGCGCAGATTTTTGTTTCGTAGTCTTCGGGGTCGTATTCAACTCTTGGCGCTTTTGTTGATACGGATGAATCAAAAGGCACCGTAATGCTTCCGTTACCGCTTCTGATAAACACAACCGTTAAAACCACTATTGCAACGGCAACAACCGCAACAGCCGCAACAACGATTGCAATCACTGTGTTCTTTTTCTTGTTCATTGAAAATCCTCCTGTTTATATAAATTTAAATCTTAACCTCATTATTGATTATCTGCCGACGTATGTTTCCTCATAAACTTAACTTACAGTCTATAATTATATATATAATATAAAATTTATTCTGATTTGTCAATCGGTTTAACGTTAAATAACTGTTAATCAAAGTTTTTGTTTTCAAAAAAGACCTGCACGGAATAACCGTGCAGGCCGTGATTTTGTTTTATGCGCCTTCTTTAAGCTCTCTTTCGAGCCAGATGCAGCCGATATCCATAGCGTTATAAAGACCTCTGCGTTCAGCTTTCTTCACAATCTTATCCTTCATTCTTACGTCGGGATCAGTATTTACAAGCTGAACAACCACTCGGTCAGCAACCTCAACGCCCTTTACTTCGCGTGTGCTTGTTATCTGCATAATAACAACGTAAGGGTCGCTCATATAACCGTAATAAACGGTCTTTCCGCTTCTGACAAGCGGTCTGCCTTTATACATAAGAAACTTTTTCTTAGCCATAAAATCCTCCTTCAAATTATTCTATTCCGAGATAACACTTAACCATAGCCTGAAGGAGTTCGTCTCTGTCGAGCCTTCTGACAAGACTGCGTGCGTTATTGTGAGTTGTGATATAGGTCGGATCCTCGGAGAGAATATAGCCTACAATCTGGCTGATTGAGTTGTAACCCTTTTCGTTCAAAGCTTCATAAACGGCAAGGAGATTTTTCTTCATCTCAACCTCGTTTTCATCTTTGATCGAAAATTTTATTGTTTTATCAGTCATTTCGGTCACCTCCGTACCCGATTATTATATAACAGCTTTCAAAATAAAACAAGGTTTTTTCGAAAAATATTACAGAATGTTTGAAAAACCTTAATAATTAAGCTCTGAGAGCAACGCCGATATTGCCGAGATTTGCAAGAACGGTATCAATCCAGCCCTGAACTTCTTCCATTTCAAGAGTTCTGTCCATAGCCGAGAATACAAGGCGGACAGTGATGCTCTTAACACCGTCTTTTTCATAGGTATCAATAACCTTTACGCTTTCGAGTTCAGCAAGATTGAGAGCCTCCCAGCAAGCGGCGAGATCTGAATACTTTGTATTCTCCGTAAGAACAAGCGAGAGGTCATACCAGGTTGACTGATGTGCGCTGGGTTCACGGAACATAATTGAGTTTGCGTCGATTGAGCTGAAATCGTCCATATCAATTTCAAAACATACTGCTGCTGCAGTTTTATCGAGCTTCGAACGGTTTGAGGGATGGAGTGCGCAAAGTACGCCGACCTTTTCGCCGTCAATAAGAATTTCAGCTGTGTTCTTGGGATGCTGCCAAGCGTGTTCGGGGCTGATTTTTGTATATTCAGCCTTCTTCTGCTTGATGTTACCGACAATGCAGTTGATAATTTCAACAGCCTTGAGATAAGCTGCCTTTTCATTACCGCTCTTGTCATAAATAACGGCACCGAGGCGCTTTCTCTCATTGCAAAGTCCGTCAGCAGTAACGCCGTCAACTACTCTGCCTATTTCGAAAATGCTGTATTTATCCGCAAAATCCTTGTTTTCCTGAGCCATAACAAGGAGTGTGGGAAGCATTGAGTTACGAAGAACGCCGTTATCTGAATTTTCAATATTGAGAACCTTTACGTTATCCTCAACTTCAATTCCGAGCTTCTTGAACTTTCTGCCGTCACACCATACGTATGAATGAACTTCGTGGAAGCCGTAATTCTTAACAAGGATATCCTTGATTTCGCTGTCTTCAAGCCTTGCATAGTCGTTGGGAACGGGCTTGAGGGGGCTGCTTGTGGTTGAAATATTGAAATTATCATAACCGTAGATACGGGTGATTTCTTCAATGATATCAGCCTTGATTGTAACGTCCTTTGTTGCACGCCATGAGGGTACTTTTACCGTATAGTTTCCGTCTGCATAGTCAACGGCAAAACCGAGTGCGGTGAGGGTTTTATTAATCTGCTCATCGCTGATGTCGATACCCGTGTAACGGTCAACGTATTTCTTATCAAACGAAAGTGAAATTTCGGGATATTTTCTGACGTATTCGTCTGTAAGCTTCGATGCAACTCTTGCACCGCTGTCAATATCCTTAACAAGCTTAACAAATCTGCCGACTGCATCGAGTGTAAGCTCGGGGTCAAGCATCTTTTCATATCTTGCGCTTGCATCTGTTCTGTGACCGAGTCTTGAAGATGACTTACGGATGCTTACGCCGACAAAGTTTGCGCTTTCAAGCACAACCGAGCCGGTATCCTCAACGATTTCGGATTCAAGGCCGCCCATAATGCCTGCAATACCGACAGGTGTGTCGCCGTTGCAAATCATGAGAGTTTCTTCGTCAATAATTCTTTCAACACCGTCAAGGGTTTTGAAGGTTGCTTTCTCTTTGGGAGTTGTAACAACGATGTTTTCGATTGCGTTGCCTGCGAATGCGTGAGTGGGCTGACCGATTTCAAGCATAATGTAGTTCGTTACGTCTGCAAGAAGATTGATGCCTCTCATA
>JAZSBC010000030.1:0-3510 GCA_045602245.1 Acutalibacteraceae bacterium
TATTGACCCGTTACAGACAACATTGACACAGTCAGAAAACTGCATTTCCGCTATGTTGGATTTAGAGAAACGACTTGAGTAAAACCCTTACATATCAACGGTTTCAGACGTTTGATATAGAAACAAAAAAGACTGCATGGGATGACCCTGTGCAGTCTTTTTCTTGTATATGTAATTAAATCTTCTTCACGCATTCAAATGCGCTTCTCGTTGCATCGGCGATTCTGCCGACTTTTTCGGCGTCACCGATGAGGTATGTATTTATTCCTGCATTATTAAGCTCGTTATAAAGAGCATTCTCACTCTTTGCACCGAGAGAAAGAACGACATAGTCTGTTGCAACTTCCGATTTATTTCCCTTTTTATCCTCAATAACAATTGATTTTCCCTTGATTGCGGTGAGTTTTTTTGAGGTGAGAAATTCGGTTTTCTTATTTTTAAGTCGGGGCATTATATCGTTTATGTGCTGATGCCATATGCCGGGCGCGATTTCGTCAGCCATTTCAACAACGGTCACTTTGTTGCCGGTTTCGGTGAGCAATTCTGCGGTTTCAAGTCCCGTCATACCACTGCCGATAACGGCAACTTTTTTGTTTTCAAGCACAACGCTTCCATCGAGAATCTCGGTTGTTGTATAAACATTTTCACGGTCATAGCCGTCAATAAATTTCGGTCTTGAAGCATATGCACCCGTTGCACAGATAACGGCGAAAGGCTTTGCGTTTTCAACAAATACTTTGGTAACTTCCGTATTCATCAGAAACTCAACGCCGAGTTTCTGACAGCTTGTATGCAAATCTTCTATACACCACAAAAGCTTATCTTTATGAGGCGGTTTTACTGCGAGATCAACCTGACCGCCGAACTTATCGCTCTTTTCCGCAACGGTAACGGCAAAACCTCTTTTTGCAAGAAGCTCTGCGGCGGTGAGTCCTGCGGGACCAGAACCGACAACAAGAATCTTCCTGCCGTTTCCGTCATTTTTCAGCTCATATTTTTCGCTTCCCACAAAGGGATTGACTGCACAGTATCCGTGGTCGCCTATGTAGGCATTATTCTGCATACTCTCGATGCAGTAAAGGCAGCAGATACAACGCTTGATATCCTCTGCGTGTCCGCTTTCCGCTTTCTTTGCCCAATAGGGGTCGGCAATATGTGGTCTGCCCAGCGAAATAATATCCTGAACACCCTCATTGAGTTGGCTTTCCGCCTGCTCGGGACTTCTGATAAGATTTGCCGCAATAACTGGAATGCTGACGGCATTCTTTACCGCCTGAGCCATATATTTTCTCCAGCCGCATTCGAACGATGTCGGCTCAAGCCAATAATTAAAGGTGTCATAAGACGCAGAGGAAACGTCAATAGCGTCAACACCTGCTTTTTCAAGCCTTTTTGCTATTTCAACGCCTTCGTTGAGGTCGTATCCCTTATCTTTTTTGCCAATCATCGAGTAGCATTCGTCAACTGTGAGACGGACAATAATCGGGAAATCAGCGCCGCATTTTTCTCTGATACCTGCAATGATTTCAAGAATAAATCTCATTCGGTTTTCGAGACTGCCGCCGTATTCATCGGTACGTTTGTTGGTGTTGGGCGATAAAAACTGCTGAAGCAGGTATCCGTGAGATGCGTGAAGCTGAACGCCGTCACAACCCGATTTTTTGACTCTAACTGCAGCATCGATAAAGTCATTTATAAGGTTCTTGATTTCTTTTTTGGTGAGTGCTCTGTTGTTGCCGTCGGAGAAATAACTGTTTTCGCACTTTGAGGGTGCAACAACTCTCGGAACGATGTGATGCTTCATAAGGAGTTTACCTGCCGGCACAACCTTATAGAGCATATCTTTGAAAAACGGCATCGCTTTATCGCACGCAATACTCAGCGGAAGAGTTCCGATAAGCAGACCCATATTCTGTCTGCCGGGATGATGAAGCTGAACAAAAAGCTTTGAGCCGTGGGAATGGATGCGTTTTGCAAACTCCGTCATACCCTCAATCTGATAATCGTGACTCATACCGAGCTGTGCAAAAGCCGCACCGCCAGTGACATCGTTGACTCTTGTGATTTCGGTTATGATAAGACCCGTACCGCCTTTGGCTCTTTCTTCATAGTAATCCATAAGTTGCTCTGTTGTGCGTCCGTCAAACTGACCGAAGTCCATAAGCATGGGTGCCATACATATTCTGTTTTTTATTTCAATGCTTCCGATTTTTATGGGAGAAAAAAGAGTCGGATATTTCATAGCATATCATTCCTTTCGACCAAATTCTATCATTTTTGTTCAGAAAACGCAACCGTTTTATTGACACAGAGATGAATATAGAATATCATAGATATATACTCTGACAAGGAGAGATATTATGATTAAAAATAAAAAAATCGTTCTTACGGGTGCAGACAGCGGTATAGGTCTTGAAGTTCTCAAAATCCTTGCGGCTGAAGAATCCAATAAAATACTTGCCGTTGATATTAACTGCAACAATATGGATAAATTTTCCGATAACGTTACTCCGTTTGTCTGTGACGTTTCATCGCAGGAAAATGTTGACCTGATATTCAACAAGGCGAAGAAGCTTTTCGGCAAGATTGATATTTTTTATGCCAACGCAGGTTATCCCTACTATGAACTGATGGATTACACCGATTGGGACAGAACGGCAAGAATGTTTGAAACCAATGTTTATTCTCCCATATATTCATATCAGAAATTCGTGCGTCATCTCAACGGCAGAAAGGGACATTTCTGCATAACCGTTTCGGCAATCGGCAAAATGGCAATGCCCGGATTTACTACATATTCCGCATCAAAATTTGCAATGGAGGGTTTCCAGCAGGGAATCCGTTTTGAAATGCCGAAGAATGTGAAACTCACCTGCCTTTATCCCATCGCAACAGACACAAACTTCTTCGCAACCGCAAATGAGGTTGAGTTTGAAAGACCGTTCCCTGTGCAGAGCCCGAAAACGGTTGCAAAGAAGATGGTCAAGGGTATCGAAAAGGGTAAAAAGAGCGTCAATCCCAGCTTCCTTTTCACTCTTTCGGGCGTGCTTTTCACAATTTGTCCACCAATAAAAAGTGTTTACCTTGCACTTGAAAGAGGCAAGTTCAAAAGATTTGTCGCCAAAATCGGAAAAAAAGTTGATTAAAAATGAGTTTAACTTTAAAGTGTCGCGCCAGTGTTTTTTATATCGTTTATCATATAATATACGCCGGCAAATCTTAAACAGACTTAATATCAATCTAAAGAAATCGTCGAAAGACGGTTTCTTTTTTGTTAAAACAGAAACTGGATTTAAAAGGTTAAGTAGTTTCGTGAATATTTTGTGTTTGTAAACATATACTAATAAATTAACCATATCGATCCAAAAAATTGACCCGTTACAGACAACATTGACACAGTCAGAAAACTACATTTTCGCTATGTTGAATTTGGAGAAAAGGCTTTAGTAAATTCCTTACATATCAACGGTTTCAGGCGTTTGATACAGAAACAATAAAGACTGCATGGAT
>JAZSBC010000031.1:0-21437 GCA_045602245.1 Acutalibacteraceae bacterium
AACAGCAATCATTATTATGATTATAGCCATTATTGTTTCAAAAATAATAGGCAAATTGCTTGTAAAAGGAATGGAAGCAAAAGGCGTTGACAGCTCTGTTCATTCATTTATCAGAACAATGGTTGTTTTCTTTATTAATCTTATTTTCATTCTTTCTGCATTTTCTGCACTTAAAATTGATGTCAGCTCTTTCATAACCGCCATCGGTGCGGCAGGTATAACCGCAGGTATCGGCTTGCAGTCAAGCATCAGCCAGTTTGCCAGCGGAATTCAGATTATTGTAAATAAACCGTTCAAAAACGGCGATTATATTGATATCGGAGACGTAAGCGGAAGCGTTCAGGAAATCAAAATGATGTATACTACTCTTTTGACCGCCGATAACAAACGTGTAATAATACCGAATTCAACAATCACAAACAGCAACATAATCAACTATAACGCTGAGAAGAAAAGACGAATCGACTTCAGCTTTCCCCTCTCTTACGATGCGGATTTTCCGAAAGCCAGAGAAGCGATTCTTGATGTTATATCAAAAAACGATCTGATTTTCAAAACACCCGAGCCGATAATCGCGGTTAAAGAACACAAGTTAAACAGCATAAACATCGTTTGCCTTGTATGGTGCGACAGCAACGATTACTGGGACGTATTCTATTATATGCAGGAAAACGTTAAAAAAGCTTTTGATGAGAACGGAATTCCCGTTCCGTTTGATCAGATAGACGTTCATATCGTAAATAATTAAGAGAGAAATTTATATGACTGATTTACTTATTAAAATATTTATTAAAGACTACAAAAATACACAAAGCGAAAAAGTCCGCATCAAGCTCGGAATACTCAGCGGCATAGTAGGAATTCTCGTTAATTTTATTCTTTCTGCTTTCAAGATAGTTTTCGGAATCATTACGAGAAGCGTATCAATTATTGCAGACGGAACCAACAACGTTTTTGATGCAATATCATCGGTTATAAGTCTTGTCGGTTTCAGAATTTCGGGTAAGCCATCCGATAAAGAGCATCCGTTTGGTCACGGAAGAATAGAATACGTTTCTGCTCTTACACTTGCATTTTTCATTCTGATAATGGGTGTTGAGCTTATAAAAACGTCAATCGATAAATTCAGCAATTCCGAAACAGTTATTTTCAGTGTTCCTGCCGTTGTGGTTCTTATTCTTTCGATTTTCGGAAAATTATGGCTCGCTCTTTTCAACAGAAAAATCGGCAAAATGGTTAATTCCGTAACCGTTAACGCCGTTATAACCGACAGTCTCGGAGATATCGCCGCCACAACCTGCTCGCTGATTGCGCTTATTGTATCAAGATATACGAAATTTCCGATTGATGCTGTTATGGGCATTGTTGTTGCTCTTATTATTCTTTATGCAGGCATCAGTATTATCAGAGAAACTATGGGTCCCCTTCTGGGCGAACCTCCCGATAAAGAAATCGTTGAAAAAATCGAGAAACTCGTTCTCTCTGCAGACGGTGTTGTGGGCATTCACGATCTTGTTGTTCACTCATACGGTCATTCTAAAATTTTCGCATCAATTCACGCTGAAGTTCCGGCAGACGTTGATATAATGCAGAGCCACGATACAATAGATAACGTTGAAAAACAAGCGAAAGAACAGCTTGGCATAGAGCTTTCAATACATCTCGATCCCGTTATATCAGACGAAAGAACATATGAATTGAAAGAACTTGCAGCAAAGACAGTTTCGAGCATATGCAGCGATTCAACCATACACGATTTCAGAGTTGTTGAAGGACATACGCACACAAACCTGATTTTTGATGCTGTTTTGCCGCACAACTCAAAATATACCGAATCGGAATTCACGGAACTTATCGAGCTGAAAATCAAATCGGAAAACGAAAAATTATTTACAGTAGTAAACGTTGACAGAAGCTATATAGGTTAATCAAAAATTCATTTAAAGATGATATAACTCACAAAATATTGTGTTTATCGGCAAAATGTACAAATCATATACAAAATATTGTATAAAATTTTCTTTGTATTTTTTCGATATGGTCTTTCATAATTCAACAAAATATAGTAGAATAATATTGACATTAAAATTGCGGAGGAATTTGCTATGCCCGAATATGGAGATTTCAGAACAATACCCGTTGGCCAGCTTGGTATCATTGCCCTTCCCGGCTGTGAAGAAGTTGCAAAAAAAATTGATAATTATCTTGTAACATGGCGTAAACAAAGAGAAAGCGAACACAAAATGACTCTGTCGTTTGCAGGCTATGAAAGAGAAACATATATCATCAAAGCTTCTTTCCCCAGATTCGGTACAGGTGAAGGTAAATGCGTTATCAATGAATCTGTCAGAGGTTTTGATATTTTCATTCTCTGTGACCCGTTTAACTACGGCGTAGAATATAAAATGTACGGTCGCTACGTTCCCATGAGTCCTGACGATCATTTCTCAAATCTTAAAAGAGCTATCAGTGCAATCGCAGGTAAAGCAAGAAGAATAAACGTTATTATGCCTATGCTTTACGAAGGCAGACAGCACAGACGTTCAAGCAGAGAATCACTCGACTGTGCAGATATGCTTCGTGAGCTTTGCCTTAACCTCGGCGTTGAAAATATTATTACATTCGATGCTCACGATCCCAGAGTTCAGAACGCTATTCCTCAGAACGGCTTCGAAAACGTTCAGCCCGTTTATCAGATGATTAAGGCAATGTGCAAAAACATTCCTGACCTTAACATTGACAATAAGCATATGATGGTTATTTCTCCCGATGAAGGCGGTATGAGCCGTTGCATTTACTTCTCAAGCGTTCTCGGTCTTGACCTCGGTATGTTCTATAAACGCCGTGATTATTCTGTTATCATAGACGGCAGAAACCCCATTGTTGCACACGAATTCCTCGGCACAAACATTGAAGGCAAAGACGTTATCATTATTGACGATATGATTTCATCGGGTGATTCAATGATTGAAGTTGCAACAAAGCTTAAAGAACTCAAAGCAAACAGAATCTTCATCTGTGCTTCGTTCGGTCTTTTCTGCAACGGTCTTGATACTTTTGATAAAGCATATGCAAACGGACTTATCAGCAAGGTTTTCACAACAAACCTCATCTACTCACCCAAGGAACTTCTTGAGAGAGAATGGTATGTAAGCGTTGACGTTTCAAAATACTGCTCATACATCATTGATACACTCAATCATGATGAGTCAGTAAGCGGTCTTCTTGATCCCAAAGACAGAATTCACAACCTTCTCACAAAATACGGTTTTGAAAGCCATATCAACAATAAATAATAATTACCGCCGAAGCCCGAAAACTTCGGCGGTTTTTTAGCAGGCGGTGTTTTTATGCAAAACAAAGAACTGAAATTCAGAAACGGCAAATTTAAAATTATGCAGATAGCCGATACCCAGGAAATACCCTCCGTATCTCCCGATACAATAAAGCTTATTTCTGCCGCGCTTGATAAAGAAAAGCCTGACCTTGTTGTGTTTACGGGCGACCAGATAAAAGGATATTCATCTTTTTTTCTTGGCGAAAAGGGAAAAAACGCTGTTGTATCAACAATAAAAGAGCTTATAAAGCCACTTGAAGACAGGAACATACCTTTCACAATGACGTTCGGCAATCACGACGGAGAAGCGGCACTCAAAAAACCCGAGCAATTTGAAATATACAAACAATCACCGATGTTTGTGTATGCCGATGCCGCATCAGACGGCGATGATGCAACATTCTGTCTGACCGTTGAAGATAAATTCCTTATTTATTTGTTTGACACTCATTCAAGAGCCAAAGAAGGCGGTTACAGCGGTGTAAACCAAGATCAGATTGATTGGTACAGAAGCGTAAGAGATTCTTACGGTGAGCCTGTCCCCTCGCTTGTTTTTCAGCATATCCCCACACCCGAATATTTTGACGTTATTAAGAAAGTGCGTCGTTTCACAAAAGGTGCAGTAAGAGCTTACGGTGACCATAAAAACGAGTTTTATACTTTAGACCCGTATAACTGCGGACTGCGTGATTTTATGAAAGAATCCCCTGCCGCGCCTTATAAAAACATTGGTCAGGTTGATGCTTTGCTTGAAAAAGGCGAAGTTCTCGGTCTGTATGTCGGCCACGACCATATCAACAGCTTTGTTTCAAATTATAAAGGTCTTGACCTCGGATATACTCAAGGTGCAGGCTTCAACGTTTACGGTCCCGGTTATGACCGAGGTGTCCGTATATTCAACATTGAAGAAAGCGGCTCTTATGAAACAAAAACCGTTACATTCGGCGAACTTTGCGGCAAAAAAGTTAAGAATCCCGCAAAATTTGTTATGTACTCATATGCTCCGACAAGCGTTTCTCAGGTAACAACAGCCGCAAAAGAAATTGCAATGGTTGCAGGTGTTGCGGCAGGTATAGTCGGAATTGTTAAATTAATCGCCAACAAAAAGAAAAAATAACAACAGTCAAAAACCCTCGGATTTCTCCGAGGGTTTATTATTATTCAACTGCCTTAAAATATCTGATAAAGCTTGAACCGTCTGAAACGCCTTCGTTAGCAAAGCAGAGACCTGCATTCATAAGCAAAGCACCTGAATAAACTTCATCTGTTTCTTCATCAACGTAATATTTATCGGGGTCAAGACCTTTTAACTTAACAAAAAGTGCCGTATCTGCAGGTCTGCTGATAATAACGCTTGTAAGAAGAACTTCATTTTTGTCTTCAGAAACAAACTGCCAGGCAGCTCTGTTGCTGTTTTCAAAGGGGCTGATAAGTCTGTAAAGATCGCCGAAATGAATCACGTCATAGTATTTATGATATTCCTTTACCTGACGCTTGACAATTCTCTTTTCTTCATCGGTAAACTTATTGGGGTCAAGCTCATAACCGAACGAACCCCAGAGAGCAACGTTGCCCTTTGTATCGTATCCCGTTCTTCTGCAGGCCGAAACGTGAGCGCCCATTGCTGAAGCGGGATAGCACATTGACGTGCCGAACTGAATTGTAAGACGTTCAATGGGGTCTGTGTTATCGCTTGTCCAGATCTGAGGTGAATAATAGAGCATTCCGGGGTCAAAGCGTCCGCCGCCGCCCGAACAGTTTTCAATAAGCATATCGGGGAATGCCTTTGTGAGTCTGTCCATAACCTCATAAGTACCGAGAACAAAACGGTGGAAAACTTCCTTCTGCTTATCCGCAGGAAGTGCGGCTGAACCGACTTCGGTGAGGTTTCTGTTGAAATCCCATTTAAGATAATCAATCTTGCAGGTTGAAAGAACTTTATACATCTCGCCGAATACGTGGTCACGGACGTCCTGCCTTGAATAGTCAAGAACATACTGATAGCGTGCGATGGATTTTTCTCTGCCGGGAACGTGAATACACCAATCGGGATGCGCGCGGTAAAGATTGCTGTCTCTCGAAATCATTTCAGGCTCATACCAGATACCGAACTTGATACCGAGCGAATTGATTTTATTTACAAATTCCGCAAGTGTACCGCCGAGCTTTTCTTCATTAACCTGCCAGTCACCGAGACCGCTTCTGTCTGAATTTCTGTCGCCAAACCAACCGTCATCCATAACAAGCATTTCAATGCCGAGTTCCTTTGCTCTTTCAGCAAAAGTTACAAGCTGTTCGCCCGTGAAATCCATACCCGTTGCTTCCCAGTTATTGATGAGCAACGGACGTTTGATGTTCTTCCACTTGCCTCTGATAAGATGCTTGCGGTAAAGTCTGTGGAAAATCCTGCTCATTTCACCGATGCCATCGGGGGTGTAAACCATTACAACCTCGGGCGAACTGAACTCTGCATCAGGCTCAAGTGTCCAGCCGAAGCCTTCAGGATTGATGCCCATTATAACTCTTGTGCCTGCAAACTGATTAACTTCAGCTTCAAAAATAAAGTTACCGCTGTATACGAAATTAAAACCGTATGCGTTGCCGTAATCTTCAGTTGCACCCTTATCAACAATAGCAGCGAAAGGATTCTGATGATGGCTTGATGAGCCTCTTTTGCTTGAAATAAGCTGTCTGCCGTGGGCAAGAGGTCTTCTTTCAAGGCTTCTTTCTTTGCTCCATCTGCCGTAAAGAGTGAGCATTTCGTAATCGTGAGTATGGAAATCAACGCAGGTACTCATTACTCTTTCAAGCTCAACCGTTTTATCGGATTTATTGATAACTTTAACGCTTCTTGTCATTGCGCCGAATTTTTCAAAAACAGTGAAATAAAGAACAGCCTGAATGCCCGTTACCGCATCTTCTGTTAAAAGCTCAAGCGTTGTTGCATCGTTATCATCTTCAACGTAAAGAGCAGGCATACCCTCAATCGAAGGTTTTCCGGAATATATTTTATGTGAAACGTAACGGACGTCGGTTGAATTGTTTCCGTCAGCGTTTCTGACCGAGAATGCTGAAATTCTGAAGTCACCCGTACCCTCACCGGGATATTCCATAGGAGTTACGTCGGGAGAAAACATCCAGTCGTCAACATTAATATTATTAGGGCTGAACGAAGGAAAACCGCCTCTGTATTTGAGTCCGACAACGTTATTATCGGGAATTTTTGCGCCGTAATAAAGATGAACTATATAGTTCTGCTCATAAATCTGAAAAATATAGCTTGAAGTTGCAGTATCAAGCTTGAATATTTTCTTTTCACTGTCAAAAAATACCGACATTTTAATTCTCCTTAATCATCTGATTGATTTTCTCTCTTGTATCAAGAAGCCAGTCGTTATCGTGGGGATATTCCATAAACGTAAGCGGCTTGAACAAGTCTTTGTCAATGAATTCAATAACCTTATCTCTGCCGATTTTGCTTTCAAGCAATTTAAGGGCTGAAAGGTCTTCAAAACCTTCATAAAGAACCTTGAAACGAAGCGAAGGCAAAGCTTCGCCGTTTTTATCGGGATAAACTATGAACGAATCTCCCGAAGGGAATGAACCTCCCGCATCGGTAATTTTATAAGGGTCAATGGGTCTGATTGAATATTGGCTGTTATAGAAATTATAACCCCAGTGCAGAAAGCCTTTGACGTCATATTTATACAATATCATACCAAGAATGCGGTTTCTCAGAGACGGCATAGAGATAAATCTGTTGGGAACATACTGACGGTACTGACCGCAGCAATAATAAGTCCAGAGTTCAGGGACGTTGCCTACAAAATCGTTTATGCTGTCTTCCGCAGGAATCGGAAGCTTAACAGCGCCTTTCTTGTAGAATTCAAACTCCGAAAGTGCATCAATAATCTTGAATCCCGGGAACAATTCTTCAATAAGCTTTGCTCTTTTAGAATAAACTTCAAGCTGTTTTTCGCTTGGTTCGTCGGAAACGTGCAGGAAACACTTATCTCTTATTCCTTCACTCTCAACAACCTTTATGAAAGCTGACGCAAACTGACGGAGAAAATCGTCGTACGCTTTGCTTGAAGTACGGGTAAACCAACCGAAAATCTTCTTTTCTCTTCCTTTTCTGTCGAGAGCAATAATTTTGGGAGCATGCTTTGCGCCCCACTGCGTGAAGAAATGGCTGATTTCAAAATATTCTATTCCGCATTTGTGACAAATCGAAACCCATTTTCTGAAATTTGAAAAATCAAAATAGTATTTTCCGCCGCTGTGACGGATTTTAACAAGCTGAACGGTTCTTCTTTCACCGCCAACTCTCGTATCGAGAGGCGGAGTGAAAATCGGGGTAAGGATGCAATTCATACCGTGATCCGCAGCGGTTTGAATAAAGTTTTCGCAAATACGCCAGAATTCATCGCTGAACGGTTCAATGTTATAATAATTACAAAGACAATCGCAGTGGAACCAGTTTGTGTAAACCAGATCTTTATCGGGAAGAAGAGCATCAATAACATCAATTCTGACTGATTCTTCAAGCTCATCAGTTTCCGTTTTTAATTTAACTGTAATATCGCTTTCGCCGATTTCTCCTTCGGGCGAGACTTCAACCCAGACACTGTACCATACGCCGCCCTCTGCGTTGAGTTTGCCGTTATGAGGCACAAGACAATCGGGATAATTGCCCGATGTTTTGCGAAGATAAAAATCATCGGCATCATCATAAGTTGCGTTTCCTACAGGAACGTCTTTAACAATAAATTTATTTGTTTTCTCTGCAAGTTTACCGCTTATTTCAACGGTCACGGCTGTACTCTTTTCACAGAAAAAAGCCGCCTGAAATGATTTGCGCTCATTTTTCAGCATAGAAAACTTTTCGTATTGCGGTGCTGACGGTTTTTCATCGGCAAAAACCTTTTCGAGCGAACTGAGAATCAACATTTCCATATAAAACACCTCTTTATTTCAGTGCATTCATTAATTTATCTTTTTCAACAGTTTTATCAACTGCGGTTATAACAGACGTTTCAAAGCCTGTTTCTTTAAGACTGCAAACTCCCTCAATAGTTGTGCCGCCGGGAGAGCATACGTTTTTGATAAGCTCGCCAACGGTAAGCGGAGATTCAAGCATAAGCTTTGCGCTGCCGAAAAGCATCTGCGCCGCAATATCCTGCGATGTTTTTGCAGGCAAACCGTATTTTACGCCTGCTGTTGCGAGAGCATCGGCAAACATAAACGCAAATGCGGGAGCAGAGCCTGCAATGGCGGTAAATGCAGAAAAATATTTTTCTTCAAGTTCAACATATTTTCCGAAGCAGGAGCAGAATTCACCTGCAAAAGCTTTTTCGTCATATGAAACGTTATCAGACACACACAAAGCGGTCATTGATTCACCTGCAGCAGCGTTAAGATTAGGCATAATACGTGCAACTTTAACGTTAAAACCGAAATACGAAACAATTTTTGAAATTTCAGTTCCTGCGGCGGTAGAAATAATCACTGAATCTTTGGTTTTTACATCATCTTTGATGCTGTCAACAAGTGATGAAAAATCCTTGGGCTTAACTGCTATAACGGTATAATCACATTCGGAGGCTACCTGATTTGCACTGCTTGCAGCATTGACCGAAAGTTCGTTTGAAAGCTGATTAACCTTTTCGGTAAACAAATCGTATATAATAATATCTTCTGGCTTTATTTTACCCGCAGCAACAACCCCTCTGAGAATTGCACTTGCAAGATTACCCGTGCCGATAAATCCTAATTTCATAATGGTCTCCTTTTAAAAAATGGCGCAAAGCATTTCAGTACGCTTTGCGCCGATTTCATATTAAAGTTCTGATGTGCAGTTGGGGCATTTTGTTGCATCAACGGCAATTTCGCTCTTACAGTAGGGGCAAACCTTTGTTGCAGGTGCTGCAGGAGCTTCTTCTGCTTCTTTTTTCTTTGCTTTTTCTGAAATGACATTAATAACCTTAATGATGCAGAAAATAACAAATGACATAATAATGAAATTAAGAACTGCATTAAGGAAATTACCGTAAGCTACAGCGGCAATACCTGCCTCCTGAAGCTGAGCGAGTGTGGGTTCTGTGCCGAGTTCAGCAGGAATGGGAGCGAGAGGAATATATTTGTTTGCAAAATCCATACCGCCGGTTGCAAGGCTGATAACGGGCATTACTATATCGTCAACAAGTGACTTAACGATTGCCTGAAAAGCTGCACCTATGATAACGCCGACAGCAAGGTCAATAACATTGCCTCTCATAATAAACTTTTTGAATTCTCCGAAAAATCCTTTCATTTTTCACTTACCTCCGAAAAATAAATTAACATATATAATTTAGCACTTTTTTATTTAAAGGTCAACACCTTCAAGGTCAAAATCAGGAATAAAACTTTCTTTTGCTGAATCTTTGCTCTGAAAATAGCAATTTTCAAACCCCATTGCAAGTATTTTTTCTTTCACAATGGCATATTCTCTCGAAGAAAGCCTGCGGTCAACAGGCGGCATTTCTGTTGCTTTCCCGAAAGGTGTATATTGCCTCATAACACTTATGTATGTTTCGGCAGAGAGATTTTCTTTTACCCATTCAAAAACTTTGACAGCCTGAGAAATATTTCCCGGCAAAACAAGATGTCTTATAATCAAGCCTTTTTTTGCCATACCGTCTGAATCAAGTTCAATATTACCAACCTGACGAAACATCTCAAGAACTGCCGATGAGGCGTATTCAAAATAATCCGATGCAGCAGAATACTTTTCGGCAGGCGCGCTGTCAAAATACTTGATATCAGGCAAATATATATCAATCAAACCCTCGAGCATTTTTAACGTTTCAGCTTTCTCGTAGCCTGATGAATTATATATTATCGGAACGGGCGAATCATATTCTTTCAACACCTTCGCAAGCATAGGCACATAATGAGTCGGTGTTACAAGATTGAGATTAAGAACCCCTTTTTCTATCAGCACATCAAATACTTTCATAAGGTGTTTTTCACTGACTTCCATCCCGTATGAACGATGGCTTACTTCATAATTCTGGCAAAAAACACAGCCGAGATTACAGCCCGAAAAAAACACTGTTCCCGAACCCTTTTCACCGCTGAGGCAGGGTTCTTCCCAATAATGCGGAGCTGCTCTTGCAACTTTAATTTTATTACCTGCGCCGCAGACTCCCGGTGCAATGTCTCTGTCTGCGCCGCACTCACGGGGACATATACAGCATTTCAAAAGCATCACTGCCTTTCCGTAAAACATTATACTATAATTTTTTACAATTACAAGCATTGCATTATTATATAATATAGTGTATAATAAAGCAGAATGTATAATAGGGGTGAAAATTATGCTTCTTACAATCGATATCGGCAACACCAACATAACAATCGGCGTTTATAATTCGGATGAACTTGTTTTTGTTTCAAGAATTGCTACCGACAGGTCAAAAACGCCCGATCAGTATGCAATAGATTTCAAGCAGATTTTTGCATTGTACAACACACCGCAAAACAGCTTTCAAGGCGCGGCAATAAGCAGCGTTGTTCCGGAATTGTCTTCGTCAATCAGTGATGCTGTTAAAAAAATCACGGGTTGCAAGCCTATGATTCTCGGTCCCGGAATAAAAACGGGAATGAATATTCTGATTGATAACCCTGCACAGCTCGGCGCGGATCTGCTCGCAGGCTGCGTAGGTGCTGCAGCGCTTTATCCGCTTCCCTGCCTTGTTGTTGACCTCGGCACGGCGAGCAAGATAAGCGTTATTGATAAAAACGGTTCATTCTGCGGCTGTACAATCACACCCGGTATCGGCATATCGCTTGACGCTCTTTCGGCAAGAACTTCTCAGCTTCCGAGCATAAGCCTAAAAACTCCAAAAAAAGCAATCGGTAAAAACACGGTTGACTCAATGCAGTCGGGTACTGTTTTCGGCTATGCGGCAATGATTGACGGGCTTTGTGAAAAGCTTGAAGAAGAACTTGGCGAAAAAGTAATGTCAACCGTCGCAACGGGCGGACTTGCTAAAGACCTTATCAAAAGCTGCAAAAGAAATATCGCTTATAACGGTGAACTTATCCATTACGGACTTAAAGTTCTTTATGAAAAAAACAAAAAATAAATTTGATGTTATTATGCTAAATTTTGCGTTGCATCCGAATTATCGGAGCAGCAGCAAGGAGGAATATAAATGTCAAAACCATCAGCAAAAAACAAAAACCTCGGGCGTACTTTGCGTCTGACCCAGCTCTCGGTGCTTGTTGCACTGCTTCTTATTCTCGGCTTTACAAGCCTTGGATACCTCAAAGTCGGTTTCGTTGAAATCACGTTAAACGTTATTCCCGTTGCTATTGCCGCAGTTGTACTCGGTCCTTCTGCCGGGGCGGTATGCGGATTGATTTTCGGTTTAACAAGTTTCTGGCAATGTTTTGCCGCACCGACATTCTTCTCATCTCTGTGTATACAAGCAAATCCGTATTTCACGTTTATTATGTGTGTTATTCCCAGGGTACTTGAAGGCTTATTAACGGGTCTTATTTTTAAAGGAATTTCAAAAAAAACAAAAGGCAATTCTTTAGCCTGCGCAGTTTCAAGCGTTTGCTGTCCTATATTAAATACCGTTTTATTTATCGGTACATATCTGCTTCTTTTTATCAGAACAAACGCTTTCACGGAAGTATACAGCGCTCTGAACGCAAGCAATATAGCAACGTTCCTTTTGGCTTTCATCGGCACAAACGGAGTTATCGAAGCAATAGTCGGCTTTATCGTTGCGTCGGCTGTTTCAAAAGCTTTACTTACAGCTAACAAGAAAATATTAAAAATATAAACAAGGTGATTCAATGCCAATCAAAATAGCAAACGGGCTTCCGGCACACAAAGCGCTGGAGAGCGAAAACGTATTTGTAATGACGGAGGACAGAGCAGTCACTCAGGATATACGTCCTCTTAACATACTCATACTTAACCTTATGCCCACAAAAATCGAAACGGAAACTCAGCTTCTCAGACTTTTGAGCAACTCCCCTCTCCAGATTGAAGTTGAGCTTCTTCAGGTTAAATCCCACAAGTCAAAAAACACTTCTCAGGAGCATATGCTCAAATTTTATAAAACCTTCGATGAAATCTGCGATAAAAAATACGACGGTTTCATCGTAACGGGCGCTCCCGTTGAGAATCTTGAATTTGAAGAAGTTGACTATTGGGATGAGCTCTGCGGAATTTTTGAATGGAGCAAAAAGAACGTTTACTCAACGTTCCATATCTGCTGGGGTGCGCAGGCCGCTCTTTATTATCACTACGGCGTGCCGAAATATCCTTTGGAAGAAAAGCTTTTCGGCGTATTCCCTCACAAAAGTCTCGACCCTTATCATCCGCTTATGAGAGGGCTTGATGAAAAATTTTACGTCCCCCATTCAAGACATACGGAAAACAGAATGAGAGATATTGCACTTGTAAAGGATTTGCAGATTATTTCATACTCCGAACAAGCAGGAGTTCATCTTATTTCTGATATGGACTGCAGGAATTTCTATGCAACGGGTCATTCCGAATATGACAGAGAAACTCTTGCAAAGGAATATTTCAGAGACGTAAACAAGGGGCTTGAAATCAAGGTTCCGTTCAACTATTTCCCTGACGATGACCCGAATATGATTCCTCCCGTAACGTGGAGAGGAACGGCAAATCTGCTTTTCACAAACTGGCTCAACTATTTTGTTTATCAGAGAACCCCTTATGATTTAAGCACACTTTAAAAAAATCGGGCGGATTATATCAATTAATCCGCCCAAGAAAAATCAAAATATATACCACAAAACAATAATTGCGTGAAGAAAGATTATAACAGGCAAACCTATCATAAATTTCTTGTGCTTTGTTTTATGGCGAATAACTTTCATTGTTATATACATAGGCAATGCGCCGCCGAAAAATCCGACAAGCATAAGTGTTGTTTCGGGAATTCTTTTTTTCTTTCTTCTCTTCGATGCTTTTTTATCAGCAACAGTTATAACTATCGCAACAACAGATATAACCAAAACATATATCAATAATAAATCAGAAAATTGCGGCATATTAAACATTCCTTTACATATATCTGACAGTGAAAGGTCAGGGATTTTATGAAAAAACTTATTCCTTTTTTACTGATTATATGCCTTTTACTGCCGTCGTGTCAACTCAACAAAAAACAAATAAACATTCCCGAAGAACCGATAACGTATTTATCATCCGATACCGAAACCGAACTTCGGGGAATATGGATTTCCTGCTATGACCATATAAACGCATCGGGCAAAACCAAAGCCGAATATAAACTTCTGACAGATGAGATGTTCAACAACATCAAAAACTTCGGTTTTAATACGGCATTTGTTCATTTAAGAGCATTTTCGGATGCGTTTTACAGTTCCGAAATTTATCCGTATTCCGCATTTATAGCAGGTGAAGAGGGAGCAAATCTTCCTTTCGACCCGTTTGAAGTTATTCTTGAAAGCGCAAATAAATACGGCATTTCTGTTCACGGTTGGATAAATCCTTTCAGAATTTCAACCAAAAACGACGTTTCGCTTCTCAGCAACAAAAACCCTGCCAAATCTGTTATTGAATCGGGCAACAAAAACGGTGAAATCTGTATTCTCGAAAACGGAATATATTATAACCCGTCAAACACCGATAATCACAAAATGATTATTGACGGCATTCGCGAAATAATTTCAAAATATGACATTAACGGCATACATATAGACGATTATTTTTATCCGTCAACAGACGAAAAAATTGATGAAATTCAATATAATCAATATAAAACCGACGGCGGAAAAATGACCCTTTCGGAATGGCGAAAATCAAACGTCAATGCCTTTGTTTCCGCACTGTATTCTGCCGTTAAATCAGAAAATAACGAGTTGAACGTAAGCATAAGTCCGTCTGCAAAGTTTGAAGAAAACGAAAACAAGCTTTATGCGGACGTTAAACTCTGGCTTTCAAACGAAGGCTATGCTGATATTATCATTCCGCAGATTTATTTCGGGTTCGAACACGAAACTCTCGGATTCAGTCAACTTCTGAATCAATGGGGAAGCCTTGAAAGAAGCCTCTCCGTTACGCTTGCCTGCGGTCTTGCGGCATACAAGTGCGGCAACTCCGATGAATATGCAGGCTCGGGAAAGAACGAATGGCGCGATAACACAGATATACTTTCAAGGCAGTTGAAATGCATACAGGAAAACAGCAATTACAACGGATTTGCTGTTTTTTCATACAACGATTTGATAAAAGAAAATTCTAAAACCGAACTTATAAAGTTCAAAGAAACAATAATAACGGGGAAAATACAATGAAGAAAAATTCAATTTTGATAGCTTCAATTTCAGTTATCGCCGCATTAATTCTCGGCTTGATTATAACAATGTTTGCAACGGGAAAATTCAGCGATCTGTTAAATGAATTCAAAAACGAGCCGACAACAGCTGAACAAACCGAAACAACAACCTCGGTTGCACCAAACACAGGCAGACCCAAATCCGCAATACCCGATTCGATTGTTGCCTGCGAATACACGGAATATTCAGAAAAAAGTGCTGATAATTTATCTGAATTCAAAAAATTCGGATTCAATACCGTTATCTTTTGCTTAACAAAAGATAACGTTGATAAAGTTATACCTTTGTTTGAAACGGCAAAAATAAACGGGCTTTATTTCGGCGTTAAAGCTGATATCTCTGTTGAAAGCGATTATCTGGCTGATTTCGTTAAAAACAACAATTTCGATTTTATTATTATCAGCGGAGCAGACGAATCTCTTTCGGATTACAGTGAAAAGATGAACGGTATATGTAAATCAATAAAAGAAACCGATTCTGCAATGGTCATAGGCATAGAGCCCGTACTTATCTCCAGAGCGCACGAACCGTTAACAAATCCGGTTTCAACCGGCTCCGCTGATTTTATTTATCTTAATCATGAAAGCGGTAAGGCTGATATTTTCAGAAACGCACAGAAAATATGGAATGAGGAGACAAGCCCTCTCTGGCTTTGCCACGATCTAAGCTCCCTTTCATCGTATACAACCGATGATGCAACAGAAATCATTGACATAATCTCCGCATCGGCAGATATGTCGATGTGCAGAGGTCTTTCGTTCAGACCGTTTGCAGATATATCGGGAGCAAACGGAACTTCAGCGGATATAGTTCTGAGCTATATTCTTGAGAGAAACACCTATCTTCTCGATAAAGAATTCGAACTCACAAGCCACAAAAAGACAAATATAACGGTTGAGCAGTCAAAAATCACTTTCAGAGGCACAAGCAGCCCCGCTCATGAACTCAAATGCAACGGGAAAGCACTGACTGTTGCAAAAAACGGCGACTTTTCAACAGACGTTGAACTCAAAGCGGGCGATAACACCGTTACGTTTGAACATAAAGGCAAAACCTATACATACAAAGTAACCTATAAAATCAAGCTTTTGAAATCCGTTTCGCCATCCGAAACAATTTCTGTTCCGGGCGGAATGCAGGTTGACGTTTCTGCTGTTGCAAATAAAAATGCAACGCTCACCGTTGCGTTCAACGGCAAAACTTATAAAATGACAGAATCCGTAGGCGATGAAGAAGAATATACGCCTGATGAATCATCAGATTTCAGAACGTTTACGGCAACTCTTGAAACTCCTGCCGGAACGTCGTCCGTTCAGAATCTCGGTCAGTATAAAGTAACTGCAAAGTATAATTCGCTTACAGAAAGCAAACTCGGTGCAAGCATAAAAGTTTCTGCCGTTCAGATTGTTACTCCTCCGCCTGCAACCGAACCCCCGACAACCACAACAACCACTACCGCAACGCAGAAACCTTCCGATACATCGGCAGAGAACACGGAAACAACCTCAGGCGGCGAAACAACTACGGGGAAATCAGAAACCAATTCCCCTTCAGGCACTTTGCAGAAGTATTATTATACCGAAAACTACGGTCTCGGTTCGGCAAAAATATGCGAAATAATTGATGATTACGTTGAAACGTACCCCGGCAACAACACAAAAACATATTCCGTTCCCGATTGCTCCCCTCTCCTTAAAGGAACTGTTGACTACGTCACCTCAACTGTTATCTGCGATAACGATACTTATTACGTTCTTGCATCGGGTGTAAAAGTTCCTGAACTCCGCGAGGAAAAACTTGCAAACGGCAAAGACGGAAAAATCACTCACGTCAGCATAAAAAACGGCTACGTTATGCCCAAAAACAACATTAACGTTGTTTCAAGTAAAACAATCGGCAATGAAACCGTAATTGTTCTTGAAATGAACAGACCCGTTGCTTTCAACGTTAAACTTACAGGGCAGACATACTTGCCTTATAAGGACAGACTTGTTGCTGTTTCCTCACTCAACTGCACTGGACTTGAAATAACGTTCAGTGATACAGCAACCGCGCAGGGAGATATAACGCTTGTTGATTCTGTATGTAAAGCCGCAAAATGGTCTGCAGACAGCGGCAAATCAACGGCTACTCTTTCGTTGACACTTGCACAAAAGGGCAAATTCTACGGCTATCACTACGAATATAACAACGACGGAAATCTTGTTATAACAATAAAAAATAAGCCCTCTGAGTCTCTCAAGGGCTATACAATAATGCTCGATCCCGGTCACGGCGGCATTGACGGCGGCGCAACCTGCGCTGTTACGTCAACCGGCTTCGGCGTTGAAAAACATATCAACCTTTCAATCGCAACAAAGGTTAAAGAGCTTCTTGAAGCCGAAGGTGCAGACGTTTTAATGACCCGAACAACAGATAAATGGGTTTGTTATGCAGACAGAAACGCCAACGTCAGAAACAAAACCCCTGATATGTTTATCTCGATTCATTGCGACGCAAGCGAAACGGCTTCAGCGATGGGAACTTCTGCTTATTATTACAGAGCTTATTCCCAGCCACTCGCCAAAGCCATTCACGAAAAACTTGTTAAAGCTTACAAGACAGAAATATATAAGGACAGCGAGCAATCTGTTAAAGATAAGGTCAGCCGTGGCGCAAACTTCTATGCTTTCAGAGTTGCAAGGGTTGAAGAATGCCCTGCTATCCTTATTGAGTACGGCTTTGTAACGAACACCGAGGAATGTCAGGTGCTTCAGACTGCGGCAAACAGAGATATTCTTGCCGCAGCAACGGTTGAAGGTATTAAAGAGTATATCAGTAAGAGCTGATTCGTTTTTCAACATATCGGCTTATTGCAAAAGCAGGTATACTCAGCAAAAACCAGGCAAGGCAGAATTGAGGGCAAATCTGACCGAAAACGTTCAGCGGTTTATCGGCATAGTCCCATACGTTCCAACCAAGTCCGATATTAACAATCATTCCCACGCTGAATTCAAGGCTTGTTATGATAGTTGCTCCAAGCAGACATCTTGTCAGCAAACTCAGATTTTTGGTTTGATTAACAAGATGTATCAGCACCATAACAGCGCCTCCCGTTAAAGCCATTGTCCAGTGAGTATATCCTCTTATCACAATTTCAATCAAGCCGTATGTTATGGCTCCGATTGAAAAACACATAAAAAATTCTTTGAATTTCGACATTTAATCACCCGAATTATGTTTTGCAAAAGAGGTGTTTTTATGCGGCAGATGACCGCTTTAATTAAACCTGCATCTTCAACGTGCAATCTGAACTGCAGCTACTGTTTCTATTGCGATGAAGCTGAAGCGAGAAGCAAGAATGCCGATTCACTTATGAATACTCAAACCGCCAAAAATCTTATTTCAAAGATGTATGATTTCTGCGGCGAAAATTCAACGCTGACGTTTATGTTTCAGGGCGGTGAACCTCTTCTTGCAGGCATTGAATTTTTTGAAAGCTTTATTGAAACTGTTGAAAAGCTTAAAACAAACGGAACCAATGTGTTTTATTCACTGCAAACCAACGGGACGCTCATAAACGAAGAATTCTGCCGTTTTTTCAAGAAGAACGACTTTCTGATCGGCGTATCGGTTGACGGAGATAAAGAACTTCACAACAAAAACCGTTCAGATTCTTTTGATGAAGCGATGAAAGGAATTGAACTGCTGAAAAAACACGATGTGAATTTCAATATTCTTTCTGTTATCACTTCTCAGACAGATGCATCCATGCTTTTTGATTTTTATATCAGAAACGGTTTCAGGGACGTTCAGCCGATATATTGCCTCGACCCGTTAAACGGCGAAAAATATTCTTACAGTCTGAGCGCAAAGCAGCTTGCCAGATTCAAAAAAAGAATGTTTAACCTTTGGTTTTCGGAGGTTTCAAAAGGAAATCATTTTTACGTCAGAGATTTTGATAATCTTCTTTCACTTCTGACCAAAGGTTATGCCGAGCAATGCGGTGCAAGCGGAAGATGCAATGCGCAGCTTGTTGTTGAAGCAGACGGCACTTGTTACCCCTGCGATTTCTATTGCCTTGATGAATTTGAATGCCTGAACATAAACGAAGCGGATATCGGTGATATCCTGAAATGTGACGGACTTAAAAAATTCTTTGAATATGACGAAAAGAAAAACAGCCTCTGTGACTCTTGTCCGGTTAAAACGCTTTGCGGCGGCGGATGCAAAAGATACAGAAGCCTTTATAATCAACTCCCCGGTTATTGCCCTCAGATGGATTTTATTCTGCACGCAGTTGAAAAACTCAAAACAGTGAGATGAGGAGGAATTCAAATGAACAAACCTAATATTATCTTTTATTTTTCAGATCAGCAAAGAGCAGATTCAGCAGGCTGCTACGGTCAGAAACTGCCCGTTACCCCAAATCTTGACGCTATGGCTGACGAAGGAACTCTTTTTGAAAACGCTTTCACCTGCCAACCCGTTTGCGGACCGATGAGAGCGTGCCTGCAAAGCGGCGTATACGCATCTCAAAACGGCTGTTACAGAAACGACATTGCTCTGCCTACAGATACAAAAGGCATTGCTCACTATCTTACAGAAGCAGGCTATGACACCGCTTATATCGGCAAATGGCACCTTGCATCCGATAAAGAACACCGCCTTGCAACAAAGCCCACCCCCAAAGAGCGCAGAGGCGGTTATGATTACTGGAGAGCTGCTGATATTCTTGAATTTACGTCGCACGGATATAACGGATATATTTTCGACGAGGACTGTAACAGAATTGATTTCAAAGGCTACAGAGCTGACAGAATAAATGATTTTGCAATCGAATACGTCAAAAAATCCCACGACAAGCCTTTCTTTATGTTTGTTTCGCAGCTCGAACCTCATCATCAGAATGACAGACTCAGTTTCGAATCTCCCAAAGGTCTGAAAAAGGAATTCAAAAACTATGAAGTGCCGGGCGACCTCAAGGGAACTCTCGGAGACTGGCGAATTCAGATGCCGTCTTACCTTGCCTGCTGCAACAGTGTTGATACCAACTTCGGCAAGCTCATTCAGGTTCTGAAAGACGAGGGCTTATACGATAACACGGTTATTATTTACACTTCAGACCACGGATGTCATTTCAGAACACGCAATTTTGAATATAAGCGTTCGTGCCACGACGGCAGCACAAAAGTTCCGCTTGTAATAACGGGCGGTGCATTCACGGGCGGCGGAAGAATAAGCGACCTTGTATCGCTCATCGACCTGCCCGCAACAATTCTTGACATTGCAGGCGCTGAAATTCCCGAGCATTTTATGGGCAAGAGTCTTACGGATAAAAAAGGTCACGAAAGTGTATTTATGCAGATATCCGAAAGTCAGATTGGCAGAGCGGTAAGAACCGAACGTTGGAAATACAGTGTTGCGGCAAAAAATGCCGATAAAGCGTTTGCTGACAGATACGTTGAAGACTGCCTTTATGATTTAGAAAAAGACCCTTATGAAAAGAATAACCTTATAACTCACCCTGATTATAAGGAAATCCGCACTGAAATGAGAAAAATACTTCTTGAATATATGATGAAAGCGGGTGAACCCGTTCTTGATATAACAGAAAAGGAGAAATAAAAATGAAAAAATTCACGGCAATTATTCTTTCGCTCATCCTTGTTTTCAGCTACGTTGTAAGTTCAAGCGCTCTTTCGATTAACGGCGGAATCGAGCCGCTGAAAAACGAATTCAAAGCTGATAACGGGCCCGAAGTAAACGGTTATTCAATCGACTACAGCTACTTCTCCCCCGTCAAGGAAAACGATGCAACAAAGTATCCTCTTGTTGTTTGGCTTCACGGTATGGGCGACGGCGCAGAACCGGGCCTTCAGGTTAAGAAAAGCAACATAGCATATTGGGCAAGCGATGAATTTCAGGCACGGTTTGAACCTGCAGGCGGTGCATTTATACTCGCTGCACGCTCAAGAGAAGAGGATAATATCTTTTGGAGCAACGAAATGCTTGAACCCCTCAGAGCGGCAATAGACGGTTTTATTGCCGAAAACAAAGAAAATATTGACCTTTCGAGAATTTACGTCGGCGGATATTCAATGGGCGGCAAAATGACCCTTAAAATGGCTGTTGCTTACCCTGAAATGTTTGCTGCTGCATTCCCGATTTGTCCAGCATGGTCACCGTCTGATGAGCTTTGTGAAAAGATCGCAGATATGCCCATATGGATAACGTCAAGCACACGCGATCCCCTTGTTAACTATTATCTTGCAGTTTCGCCTACCTTCGAAAGAATTGCTTCAAAATCAAACGTTGCTGAAGAATGCAGATTATCAACCCTCACAAAGGTATGCTACGAAGACGGCAAAGGAACGTCAAGCAGCCATCACGCATGGTTTGCTGTTAATCACGATATGTTTACATATCTCAACGGCGATTATTACAATATGAGTACCGTTAACGGCGTTGGCGATGAAGTTAAACTCGAATACCCCAACGGAATGATTTCCTGGCTTACAAGCCATACTTCGGATTATGACGGTACCCCTGCAAAAGGTACGGGCAACATAACACCCGATACACAGACTGATAATCTTATCTACTGCGACGGCGTTATCGGCTTCTTTGAGCTGATATTTGATGCTGTTCTTAAAATTTTAAAAATCAAATAATTGCAAAAACATCTGTGGCAAAACCACAGATGTTTTTTCTATGATAAAGT
>JAZSBC010000032.1:0-6215 GCA_045602245.1 Acutalibacteraceae bacterium
TCTTAAAAGGAAACTAATCCTTTTTAGCCAAATCCCAAAGCTTGTCCAATTCAGACAAGTCTGTTTCTTTCATATTCATACCGCGTTCATCCGCCATTTTTTCGACTTTTGAGAAGCGGTCAATGAATTTGTCGGTTGAACCTGTAAGTGCCTCTTCACTGTCAACACCGATAAATCGGGAAACATTGACAACCGAGAAAAGCAAATCGCCAAGTTCTTCTCGCATATTGTCTTTATCGCCACTTGCGACTGCGATTTTAAGTTCTGCCAGTTCTTCACTGATTTTATCAAATGCGCCGTCTGCATTATCCCAATCAAAGCCCACTTTAGATGCCTTTTTTTGAACTTTATCGGCACGCATTAGTGCGGGAAATTCGCGGGGGATTGAAAGCATTGATTCGGTCTGACTTTTCTGCTTTTTGGTGCGTTTTTTAATAACATCCCAATTTTCAAGCACTTGGTCGCTTGTATCAGCCTTAACCTCGCCAAAAACGTGGGGGTGACGCTCAATCATCTTTTTGCAGATTCCGTCAGCAACATCACTAAGTTCAAATGTGCCTTGCTCACGCTCAATCTGTGTATGGAAAACAACCTGCAAAAGTACGTCACCGAGTTCTTCTAAAAGAAGCTCTTTATCGTTTTTATTGATTGCCTCAATAACTTCGTAAGTTTCTTCGATGAGATCTTTCTTTATGCTTTCGTGGGTTTGAGAGGCATCCCAAGGGCATCCGCCCGGAGCCCTGAGGAGTTTCATTATCTCAACCAAATCCTGCACATTATAACTTTCTTTGCGATTAAAGTCAACCATTTTTTTCTTCTCCCGAATAACTATTCTCTATTTTAACCCAAAAGGCCGTATTTTTCAAGGGTTTTTGCAATTTTTTCTCCTTTCGGCAAAACAGACACGTCTTCACGGGCAAGTCCTTTTATAAGAAGAAGCGTAATTCCGTAAACAACGGCGGCAAGCGCAATGGCAATAAGGGTTGAAATTGTGCCTGCATTAAGAATGCTCTCGGTTGTATCACCCGAAGCAAGCCTTACGAGAATATCGTTGGCACCGACAACGCTGACAAGCTTGCCTGCTATGGCGGGGATAAATCTGTTGAGGAGTGAATTTGTTACAAAAGCGGTAACACCGCAAAGCACTGCACAAACGAACGGTTTGCCGAATATTGAACCCCAGCGCACTTTTACCTTTGTAATTCTCAAAAGAGAAATAAAGTTGAATGCAACAATTACAACATAGAACATCACTGTGCCGACAACCGCACCGTAGATATTGATTTTCGGAATACCTACAAGAACAAAGTTACAGATAACTTTTGTGAGCGCACCGACTATAACAGACTTAACGGGAATATCGGTTCTGCCGATTGCCTGAAGCAGATTATTGACGGGTGTTGAAACCGCCATAAGCGGAGTTGCAATACCGAACGCGGTAAGAACGGGTGCAATAATGGGAATCGCCTCTGAACTGCCGCCTCTGCCGTAGAGGATGGTAAGAAGGTCAGGCGAAAGGACAGCCATACCTATACCTGCAGGCAGAGCAACAAGCATACTTATTCTTATAACTGTTTCAACGGTCGATTTTATTGATGATTTATCTTTTGTTGCCCAAGCCGCAGCAAGTGCGGGAAGTGCGCTTACACCAAGCTGAATTGTGATTGTGGGAACAAGATTTCTGAAATCCTGCGCGGCACCGTATGCACCCCAAAGATAACTGCGCACTCTCTTCATATCACTCAGGTCAATTCTGTTCAGTTCAACAGCCTTGTCAAAAACGTCGGAATACATATTCTGAATAGTATCAAAACCTTCGCCGAGGGCAGACATAAGGCGTGACTGAATTGTTACTGTATCAACAAGATTTGTTATGTTGAGAACAAGCGCACTGACAACCATGGGAACGGCAATTTTTATCATTGTTTTTGCAAGCTTTCCCGATGTTTCGGGCTGAGGAGAGTTCACAAGCTGAACTCTGTCAAAACCGTCACCCTTGATTTTGTGGCGGATAATGAGAAAAAGATTGCTGAGAATTGAGCCGGTTGTTACACCAAGCACGGCACCTGCCGCCGCAAATGACAGAACAATACCGTTTTTGGAAGTTTCATCAAAAACCTTTATGCCGAAAACGGTTGCCGAAGCATTACCGGATGCGAGCATACCTTCCACATACTGTGCGTCGCCTATCGAGATAACAACCTTGGCAAGTGCAATACCTATGATAAGCTTACCGAGGGCTTCAATAACCTGCGATATGGCGGTGGGAGTCATATTGCGAAGACCCTCGTAATATCCTCTGTAAGCCGACATATAGCAGCAGAAAAACACTGAAGGCGCAACGCACAAAACAGCAGCAAAGGTTTTGGGCAGGTCAGCGAGCAGCTGAGGTGAACCGATAAGTGTTTTTATTAATTCAACGAATGTGTTGATACTTGCGTTTTCTGTTTCGATAAAATGCGAATATGGTAACGCAGCAAGAAGAAGAACCGCGGTACCCGCCAAGCCAACAATAAGAAAAACTATTTTTGACACATTGAATATTCTTCTTGCGTCTTTGAAACGGTTGAGTGCAACGTTTTCGGCAACCATTTTTGAAACCGCAACGGGCAAGCCTGCCATTGAAATTGCAAAAACGGGCGTATAAATTTCATACGCAGAATTAAAATAGCCTCTGCCTTCAAGTCCGAGAATATCCGTAAGCGGCATTTTGAACATTGCGCCTATAATCTTTACAAGCACAACACCGAGCATCAGCATCATTGCGCCGTTTAAAACTGACTGTTTCTTTTGAGTAGCCAATCGGCTCACACTCCTTTATTTGTATAGGGTAACCGGAATAATCAGCCCGTAAATTCACGAAGAAGTGAATTTTCGGGTAAAAGTGAATAATCTGTTTTATTGAAAAGAGAAAGTGCATACTCAAGGCGGTTTGCTTTCTCTTTGTATTCATCGTTTTCAACGTGAGATAACAGCTCTGTTGCTCTTTGTGAAAAAACACAAGGCTCACACGGATGGAATGAATCAAGTTTTGTATCGGCAAGATCTTCGTAAGGGAAAAGATATTTGTCTTCCCCTCTCGCCACACTCTGCCAGACTCCGAAAGTAAATTCAACCGAAGTTGAACGGAAGCTGAAATCACGCACCATACGGCGGATAAAACGCAAATCTCTTTTTGAGAGAATAATATCTCCGTTTTCGTTATAGACTCTCGACGATACGCTGACGTATATTCTGAAAAGCTCTTTTGCATCAAGGTTATCCGTTATGACGGGATTGAGAGCGTGAAGCCCTTCAAAAATTATAACGTCGTTTTCTTTGAGTTCAATTATTTTGGCACCGTTCATTCTTTCGCCCGTTTTGAAATCAAAAACCGGAAGCGTTGTTTTTTTGCCATCCGAAAGTTCACGGAGCTTTGCGTGAAGAAGCTCAATATCAAGCGCTTCAACGCATTCGTAATCAGGCTTACCGTTTTCGTCAAGCGGATAGCCTACGCTGTGGGGATGATAAAAATCATCAAGAGAAACTGTATAAGCCTTACCGCCGAAACCGTTAATATATTCCGAAAGGATTTTTGACGTTGTTGTTTTTCCCGATGAACTCGGACCTGCAAGCATAACTATCTTTTTGCTTTTATCGAAGAATATCTTTTCCGCCGCCGCTTTCACTTTCTTATGATATTCCACGGAGCAATTTTTGAGAAAACCCGACGGATTTTCAGATTCTTTGTTGATTTTTTCAAGAGTATATTTATCATTCATAAAACATCACCATAGATTTATTATGACAGATAAAAGCTCTTTATTCCGTTTTTGCGTTCACTGATTTTGTCAAAATCGGAAATATATTCATAAGGGTATTTATAATTAAAAATGCGCTCAACGTTGTGAGTACCCGGCTCGCAGAGTTTTATTACCGCACCTGCGCCGACTGCAAGCACCGTATGGCATTCTTCCATCATAAACACGTTATAAAGGCACTCGTGACCCGTTTTACACCAGCCGACGTTTTCAAGATTGCCGACGCACTTGCTCTGGCGGTACATATAATAAGGTGCATATCCGCACTGTGAAAGGCGCGAAGCGGCATATTCAAGCATCTTTTTCGCCGTGTTTCCGCCTGAAACCTCGGTGCCTGCCGCGTTAAGATTTGAAGAGCGTTTGAGCGCAAGAGTATGAACGGTTATGTTTTCGGGAGCAAGAGAAATCGCTGTATCAACGCTTGAGCAGAAGTCCTCAAAGCTCTCATCGGGCAAACCTGCAATCAAATCCATATTGATACTGTCGAAACCGTATGCTTTTGCAAGCTGATATGCCTTGACGGACTGCTCAACGGTGTGATTTCTGCCGATGGTTTCAAGCGTTTTAAGATTGAACGTCTGCGGATTTATACTGATTCTGCCAACGTTATGAAGGCGAAGAATACGCAGTTTTTCGGGAGTTACCGTATCGGGTCTGCCAACCTCAACGGTATATTCCCTGACGGTTGACAAATCAAAGCTTTTTTCTATCGTGCTGAGAAGTCTGTCCATCTGCGGAGCTTCGAGCACACCCGGCGTTCCTCCGCCGAAATAAACGCTCTCAAGCCTTAATCCGAGTTCAGATGCGATTTCGCCCGTCATCTCTATTTCTTCGGCAAGCTTTTCAAGATATTCGGGAAGAATTCTTTTGGCATTAGAATTGCCGATTGAATGCGACACAAACGAACAGTAACTGCATCTTGTGGGGCAAAACGGAATTGAAACGTAAAGGCTGAATGAATTATCCTGCGAAAGGTCAATAATCTTCTGCTCGGCTTCGGCTACGGTAAATGCAAGCCGCGCTTTTTCTTCGCTCACGAGCAATTCTTCGGTGAAATATTTCCACGCCTCATCCCTGCTCATTTCTTCAAGCAGACGGAGAACAAGCTTTGATGGGCGCACACCCGTCTGAATTCCCCATGGCGGAGTATAGCCCGTTATATCAGAAAGTGCCTCATAGATAAGCTGAGCGGTTTTAAGCTCGCATTTATCGCGCATTTCCGCTTCGTCAGCCGCAACAACAGCCTCAAGATTGCGGATTTCGCCTTCGATATCGGCTTCAACACGGATAAGATTGCCGTTTTCACACGCATTGCAGCGTGTCACAACGGTTTTGGAATCCTCTCCGCTTTCATCATAAACTATATTAATTTTTTCGTTTGGGAAATATACCCTGCACAAACTTTCGCATTCATAGTGAAAATCGTGACCGAAAATTCTTAATATCACTTATTTTACCATCCTTCTGATGTACCAATTACGTTTTCTTTCACTTTCAAGAGTTGTTGCTCTGTTATGACCGGGCAATACGTCGTAGTTGCCGTCAAGAGCAATGAGTTTTTTTAGTGATTCAATCATTTTTTCATCGCTGCCGTCGGGGAAATCCGTTCTTCCGGCAGTCATACAAAACAGAGTATCACCGCTGATAATGACTCTGTCGTTTTCAAGAATATAGCACACGCTTCCGTTGGTATGACCGGGAGTGCTCATAACTTTTATTTCTTCTTCGCCGAGCATAATAACGTCGCCGTCTTTAACGGTGATATCAGCCGTTACGGGATGCTGAGGCTCGGGGAAATTACCTTCGCAAAGGCTCTTTACGGGGTCGAGAAGATGTTCTGCATCGGCTTCGTGAATAACAACCTTTGCGCCTCTCTCCTTTTGCAGACCGTGTACTCCGAGGATATGGTCAAAATGGCCGTGGGTGAGCAAAACGTATTCGGGATTTATGTTTTTCTCATCGAGAATATCCGTTATAAATTCATCATACCAGCCGGGGTCAACGATTGCGCATTTACCCGTTTTTTCATCTTCAAGAAGATAGCAGTTTGCAAAAATCTCGTGACCGAGCTGGATTTGTGTTATTTTCATTTTCTGATCTCCCATATATCGGTATCCATAACTATCGTTACGGGACCGTCATTGATAATTTCAACCTTCATATCAGCCGCAAAAACTCCCGTTTCAACCTTTGAAACACCGTTTTCGAGCAGCTTTTTGCAGAAGTATTCATAAAGACGGTTAGCTTCATCGGGCGCCGCCGAATCGGTGAACGAAGGTCTGTTGCCCTTTTTTATATCGGCACAGAGAGTAAACTGCGAAACAACAAGAATTCCGCCGCCGATATCGAGAACCGACTTGTTCATTTTTCCGTTTTCATCTTCAAAAACACGGAGTTTTGAAATTTTTGCCGCAA
>JAZSBC010000033.1:0-5360 GCA_045602245.1 Acutalibacteraceae bacterium
GGTAGTGTTCGACCAGGAAATTGAGCTGAATGAGCATTTTCCCGCTAAAACTGAATCAGCAAAGAAAGGATCCGCCATAATTCCGTTTACAGAAGCGTCGTCGATTGTAAACATGATATTCTTGTCCGTTTTATTGAGCAAATACAATTTAGCTGTATAACCCCAAACATCGTCTTCTTCATATCCCGTAACTATAACCGTAACAGAATCATTGTCAACGATGACGTTGTCTGAATCCTGTGCTTCACGAACAAAATTCACAGCCTTTTCTTCACCGAAAGGATAGATATGAACGGTTTCTTCCGCTACGTTATCAGCGCTCCAATCGTTGCTGTCATAAACGCGGAAGGTAAGTTCAATATCCGTGAAAGAACCAACGCCGTTTTCTTCAAGTTCATCACGTGAGAAATTGATATCTTCGTTAGCTTTCTTACCGGCTGCAACCTCTGACGCAAAGAACGGATCGCACTGAACTCCGTTGATTGCAGCGCTGTCAACAGAAAACATATAAGTCTTATCTGCCGATTTGTTTTCAAGCTTAGCCTTTAAAGAGTAGCCCCAGGTACTGTCAGGTTCGATTTCTGTGATTTTAATCAGGCATTCAGCGTTATCAACCACAACAACTTCCGTGAAAGTGATATCATCTTCATCAAGATTTCCTGCTTCATTTTTGATGTCACTCTGAGACTGATTATTTCCGTCTTTTTTATCAGTCTTGTCGTCCTTATCCTTCGAACTGCTTGCAACTGCAAAGAATGCAAACAAAGCCACCAATAATACCGCAAGAATAGCTGAAAGTTTTTTGCTCATTTTTGATTAACTCCTTTAAATAATTTTATGTTAATTGCGGCACACGTCAACGCCGCAACAGCATACATCAGAATATCAGCAAAATCAAAAGTTCCGTTGATAACACAGCAAAGCTGCAATATTTCAAAGATAACACCGACAAAAAATGAAGATGCTGAATTTAATACAATTACATTTCGTTTGTGTGAATATGAAACAGCAGTCAATGCCGCCCCAAAAGCAAACGCCCATAAAAAATCGGGCAGATAATACCTTAAAAAATCAGTTAAAATATTGCTTTCGACATTAATATATACAGAATTACAGAATTCAGCGGAAAAATAACCGTGCAGATAGGTATCTTTACGCAGAAGAAGATAGATTGCCAGACCTGTTATTAAGGAAAATATTGAAATAAGCGATAAAGTTATACGTTTTTTCAGCAAATTATTCACCTGAAAATATTATATTCTTATTTCAGAAAATTGTCAAGCGCATTACGCTTTAACAGCATCCGCAACCTGAATGACAGTAAAAAACAAAAAGCTTTATGAAAACAATTATCCCTGTCACATTTTTGCAGTGACAGGGAATTTTTGTTGATTATTTTACAGGCTTGAATTCAACTGCAAATTCAATGGGCTCAAAGTCCCACTTGCGTTCGGGTTCAAGGGTTTCGTATATTCCCCTGCCGCTTCTTGAATCAATCTTATAATCAATATAAACGTAGGTGTTTTCGCTCGGCACAAGCTCATCATCGTGCTTTGCATTTTCAAGCATCTTGGGGGTGAAATGAGTTGCGTTGAAGCAGAAAGTGTCAGGCTTAACGGGTGCAAATTCAATTCCGCAGTCGTTGCCGTCGATTACCTTGCCGTAATTTGTTGCAAAGTGCGAGCCGTTCTCGATGGGTCTGACATAATGAACAAAATTATCGGCGGCGGTTGTTTCAAACATACCGAATCTTGTTCCTCTGTGACGGTCACAATAGCTCTCAACGGGACCCTTGCCGAAATAGGTCATATTGTCGCAGTCGCCTTTTAATGCAAAGCAGAAGCCGAATCTGGGCAGACGCATATTCATCTCCTTAAGGAGCTGACGTAATTCGCCGCTGAATGCGATTTCAGCCTTGCCGTCGGCATAGAAATTATAGGTCAGAGTGCCGTTGATAATCGGTACAACTGCAGGTCCGCCAAGTGAAATTCTGCATTCAACAGAAAGCTTGTCATCACTTGCTTTAACCTCGGTTGAATATGTTTTCTGAATTGCGTTGTGGATTTCGGCGCTTCTTCTGTCATCGGCATCGCCAAGCTGGTTATAGCCGTGAGCCGCCCAGGTTTCAATCTTAACAGGCTCTGCAAGCAATTCTTTTCCGCCTGCGGTTGCAGATGTAATTCTGCCGTAAGACTTATCGAATTTATATTCAACCTCGCCCGCTTTAACGGTGATATATCTTGCTCCCTCTACATATTCGGGTGCTTTTGTTTCGGTTGCTTTCTTAATTTCAGCCGACAAATCAAACTGCTCAAAGCCTGTTTCGTAGTCAGCTTCGGCAAAAGCGGTTGCTTCTTTATAATGGAAAGTAAGCGTCAGATAACAGTTTTCGTTATCCTCAACAGAATCGAAAAGCTTATAAATCTTTGTGCTCTGCGGTGCGATGTCGGTATCGTCAATTCTGCCTTCAAGGATTGCCTTGCCGTTGACCTCAAGCTTCCAGAGAATATACATATCGCTGAGCGACTCAAAATATCTGCGGTTGAAAACGGAAATCTCTCCGTTTGCATAGTCTGCTTCAAATTCCTGATAAGCACGTTTCATATCATAGAATCCCGGACGGAGTGTTCTGTCGGGGAAGATTACGCCGTCAATGCAGCAAACACTGTTGTGCGGATAATCGCCAAAGTCGCCGCCGTAACGAAATCCGCCGTTTTCAGCTTTAACTGCGTGGTCGGTCAGCTCCCAGAAGCAACCGCCCCAGATTGCAGTATATTTGCGGAACAAATCGCAATGAGCGTGAATGTTGCCCGTTGACATTGAACAACTGAATTCGCAGAAATAGAAAGGCTTTTTGGCGTTCTTGTTGGTTGCGTATTTCTCGGTGTAGTCAAGCTCGGCATACATACGGCTCTCAACGTCGGAAATGTCGCTGTAGTTTTCACCAACGGGCACAGCTTTGAACTCAAGATGTGCGTTTTCATAGTGAACAACAGCATCGGGGCAACGGCTCTTGATAAAATTGCGCATTGCTCTGTGGTTCTTACCGCAGCCTGATTCGTTGCCGAGTGACCACATAATTATGCTTGCGTGGTTTTTGTCACGCTCAAACAGGCGCTCTGCACGGTCAACATAAGCAGCTTCCCATTCATCGTCGGTTGAAAGCTTTGACCAGCGCATCCAGTCCCAGGTATCACGGTATTCAAATCCCATACCGTGGGTTTCAATGTCGGCTTCGTCAACAACCATCAGACCGTATTCGTCGCAAAGGTCAAGGAATCTGGGGTCGTTGGGATAGTGCGACGTACGTACGCAGTTGCAGTTGCCCTGCTTCATAATCTGAACGTCGCGCACCATAAACGCATAGTCGCAGTAATAGCCCGTTTCGGGGTTTGAATCGTGGCGGTTGATACCGAAAAGCTTGACGGGTTCATTATTCAGATAAGCCACGTTGCCTCTTAATTCAAGGCGTTTGAAGCCGAGGTTAAACGGAATAATCTCGTTGCCGCAAATCAGAATAAGTTTATAGAGATTGGGGCATTCGCTTGACCAGAGAGCAGGATTTTCGAGCGTGAATTCAACGCCCTTGCCTTCAAGAACAACCTTGCCGTCGGCAGAAATAAGCTTGAATTCAACATCGCAATCGGCGGTGATTTCGCTTGTTACGGTTGCGGTTCTGAGGTCAGCGGATAATTCGGTTTTGATATAGATGTCCTTAAGGTGCTTTTCGTTTCTTTCAAGAATATAAACCTCTCTGAAAATGCCAGAAAGGCGGAACATATCCTGATCTTCAAGGTATGAGCCGTCGCACCATTTGACGACAAGTACGTCAAGCTTGTTTTCGCCGTCATTAACAAGGTCGGTGATATCGACCTCGCTTGTGTTGTGGCTGACCTGACTGTAAGCGGCAAAGACGCCGTTTACGAACAGATAGAAGCAGGAAGAAACGCCCTCAAAATTTATATAATACTTTTTGCCGTCTTTCTTTGAAACGTTAAACGTTCTGTTATAAAGACCGCAGGGATTTTCGTCGGGAACAAACGGAGGATCAAGCGGAAACGGATAAAAAAGGTTGCTGTAAAGCGGAACGTCATAGCCCTTGCCAAGCTCTGTCTGCCAGCACTTGGGCACGTCGATTTTATCATTGAAGCCAACCTCAAGAAAATCCTCTTCAAGGTCCTCAAATGAATTATAAAATCTGAAATTCCATTCGCCGCAAAGGTCGGTATAGAAATCTGATTTTTTTCTGCAGCCGAAAAGTGCGCTCTCTTCATCGTGATAAGGAATAAAATAGGCTCTCGGCTTTTCGCAGCCGATATGCAGACTGTTTAAATCTTTATGGTAAGCTTTGAAGTTCATAGGCTCCTCCTGATTTATTAATAAGTTATTTATATCACAGACATACCATTTTTTCAAGACGATATAAGCATATTTATGTTAAAAATAACAAGAAAGCAACGCTTGAAATATAAATAAAATTGGTCTATACTTAATTACAAGGAAAGAAGGAAGCAATATGAACATTCAAAAAACCAAAAATCTTATTTCAGCAGCTTTGTTTGCCGCAATTATCTGCGTTGCAACTTACATTGTACAGATTCCCATGCCCGCAACAGGCGGCTACGTTAACCTTGGCGACTGCTTTGTTTTAACGGCAGGAATAATGCTCGGTGCAGGTTACGGAGCAATCGCGGCTGGTCTCGGCTCAGCGCTTGCAGATATGCTTGCAGGCTATATGCAGTATGCACCCGCAACGTTTATAATAAAAGCGCTTATGGCGGTTGCCGCTTATTTCATTTATGTTTCGCTCAACAAACTGTTTAACTCCAAACACAAAATAATTGCAAAAACGGTTGCTGTTATTGCGGCTGAAGCAATTATGGTGCTTGGTTATTTCGGCTATGAAGCCGTTATTTTAGGTTACGGAATCGCCGCTGCAGGCAGTGTTTTGGGCAACGTTACACAGGGCGCCGTTGGTGCGATTGCGGCAGTTGCGCTTGTAACTGCACTGCAAAAATCAGCATCAAAAAGCAAAACAATATCAACATTCTTTAAGGCAGGTTAAAATATATGGATAATATTTTTAATCAGGCAAAAGCTGCGGCTGCAGAGCTGCTTGAAAAATCAGGTATCAGCAAGGGTGCTGTTGCGGTTATCGGCTGCTCAACGAGCGAGGTTATCGGCGAAAGAATCGGCACAAGCGGCACCGTTGACGTTGCACAGCAGATTTTTGACGGTCTTAACAGCGTTTTTGCTGAAAACGGCATCTATCTTGCCGCTCAGTGTTGCGAGCACCTCAACAGAGCAATCATCATTGAAAAAGAAAAAGCAGATGCACTCGGTCTTGAAGCGGAAGTCGG
>JAZSBC010000034.1:0-6396 GCA_045602245.1 Acutalibacteraceae bacterium
TCCGCTGCCTTGTCAACAAGGCTGTGGTCGTAGCCTTTGAGTCTGATTCTGATCTTTCCCTTAACTGCCATGTGAACGCCTCCTTAGAATTTGGCGGGCTGTGAATTGCAAATTCGTGAAAACCGACCCGGGTGTTTCAACCCGTCCGATTTAAAAACCGGAAAAACATATTTCCGGGAAAGCTTTCGCTCATTTGCACATAGGTATCCCGCAACAAGGCTGCCCGGGAACGGCAGACCTTACGCAAGGACACAATTCGCCCGGTTTAAAATCGGACATACTCCGCAGAAATTTCCCGCTTCGGTGAGCGGCCACCTCCTGCATCAACGCATATCAGCATGGTTTCAAGAAGTTTACGGGCATACTTGCCCCTTTGTCCTGAACCCGTGCCTGAACATAATAACATAATATAAATGGCGTGTCAATACTTTTTTTCATTTTTTTTCAAATTTTTCAGAGCCCTCAATCCCAATGATATCAAGGGATTTGGCACTTTAACTCAGTGAATTGATATGCACCGCAAAAGCACATATATAAAAGGTATATATAATATATATGCAGCACCACCATATCGTGTGGTCGGCATATTTGTTTGCCCAAAATACAGAATCGGAGCAGCAGAATGCCGCCCCGATTCTTAAATTATCAATACCAGAAAATGCCGAGGAAAAGAATTCTGATTATCCACTGCCACCAGGCGTAGCTGACTTCCACGTCAAAGCTTACCTTGCTGCCCTCGTATTCAACGGTGACGGTCTGTGTGCCGACCTTTGAATAATCATAACCGCTGACGGTCATTTTTGAAGTATCGGTCACTTTTTCAACCGTGCCGTCGGGCTTCATAACCTCAAGCTCAATGCCGCTGAGGTTAATGTTTTCTCGGTAATAATACGACGTTTTTGAGGGCAGTTTCGTTACGCTTGCCCTTGATTTAACGTGGATTGCAAACTCGCTGAACTTTGAAATTTCAATGATGATATGACCGTCTTCAATGATTGCCTTGCCGATTTTCGGACCCTTGTCAACGTTTGAAAACTGTTCTCTTTTGCCTTCAATGTACCAATGGGTGATGAGGAATTCATCGTTTTCCGTGCAGCCTGCGGGAATGGGGAATCTGAGCTTCACTTTCTTGCCGCTGTTGGGCTGAACGGGTTCGTTTTTGTCATCCACCATCTTTATCTCGAACATTCCGACAGGCTCATACATCTCACCTACGGGAATATAGATGCCGCCGGGATCGTTTATGCCGTCAATTTCCTCAACGCTGAGCTTTACGTTTTCGTTGAAACAATCTTCATCGAAGGTCGCGGTAACTCTGAAACCCGATTCCTCAAGAATTTTTCCGAAGCCTGCGGTGAGAATCAGGTTTTCATCGGGCATTTTGCCAAGCTGAACAATTTCTCCGTTTTCATTCTTCCAGCCGAAGAATTCAAGACCGTCTTTTTCGGGGACGGGAGGTGCAACGATTTTTTCACCCGATTTGTAAATATGAACTCTTTCCCTTTCGCCGCCCTTATAGTAAACGTAGCCTGCATTTTCAGGGATTTCTTCGGTATATGCATATCCGCAGTCTGCGCATTCAAACTTAACCGCCGAATCGGAAAAGCTTATTTCTGCCGTGTGTTCGAGCTTTGCCGTTGCCACTTCCCAGAAAAGATGACCGCATTTATTGCAGCAAAATGCCATATTGCCCGTTGCAGAGCAGTCTGCAGCCTTGCCGTCAACCCATTCATAGTTGCTGCCTGCACATATCATTTTACCAACGGCGAAATGATAGCTGATTTCGGTGTTTTCACCGCATGAGCAGCTGTAAGCTTTTTTGCCGTTTGCGGAACAAGTGGGAGCAACCGTGATTGACTGCGAATATTCGTGAACGTGGTCTGTACTCTTATGGTTGAAATGAACGGTTGCGGTAACGGGATTCGCCGTATCTGCAGCAACCGCAAACGCATTCCACTCTTCCTGAGTGCCTTCAAAATAGATATCACGGATATTCAGCCCGTAAAACGCTGCAGCTTCAACGGCTGTAACGCTGTCGGGAATAACAACCGATGCAAGATTCTGTGCATTGCAGAAAGCATATTTGCCGATTGTTGTTACGCCGTCGGGAACGTTATAGATTTTATCCGCCTTGTTTGCGGGATAATAAACAAGCTTCTTGTTATCCTTACTGAAAAGGACTCCGTTTCTGCCTGCAGTTAAATTCGCATTGTTTACGTCAACGATTATGCTTTCAAGCGAAATGCAGTTGACGAATGCTTTGCCCGTAAGATTTTTTACGTTTTCGGGAATAACGAGGGTTTCAAGGCTTCTGCAGTCCATAAACGACTCGTCTTTGATATCCGTAACGCTCTCGGGAATTGAAAAGCTCTCAAGATTGACGCAGTAACGCAACACAGCGCCGTCAAGAATCTTTATTCCGTCGGGGAATATGATTTTCTTAAGAGAATAGCATTGATAAAAAGCCGTGTCGCCGATATAAGCCACACTCTCGGGAATTTCAACGCTTTCAAGGCTGTAGCACTGATGAAAAGCGTTGGGTCTGATTATCTCAACACCGTCGGGAATTGTAATGCTTCTGAGTCTTTCGCATTCTCTGAATGCGTTGTTGGAAATTTCTTTAAGACCCGAAGGAAGTTCTATTTTTTCAAGACTTGTGCACCAATGGAAAACACCTGAGCCCAACATTTCAAGGCTTTCGGGAAGATTAACCTCGGTGAGGCTGAAGCAGGCATTAAAAAGCCAGTCGCTCAAATGCGTTGTGCCCTCGGGAATTGTCACGCGGTAAAGACCTGTACAATCCGAAAATGCACCCAGGTCAACAACAGTTTCGGGGTTGCCCCAAACAACCTCTTCAAGGTTATCCGATCCTGCAAAAGCATATCTTTCAACCCTTTTAATGTAATCGGGAATAACGTATTCCGTTCTTTTGTTGCCTGCAGGGTAAGCAAGAAGCAAGGTTTTGTCTTTATTGAAAAGAACGCCCTTTTCATCGGCAACAAATGATTCACTGCCTGCTTCAACGGCTAACTTTTCAAGAGAATCGCAGTTTCTGAAAGTGCTTTCGCCGATTGACGCAACGCCTGAAGGCACGGTGAATTCCGCAAGAGCTGTACAATTCTCAAACGCGTTTTTACCGATTGATTCAACGCTGTCGGGGATTGTTACGCCGGTGAGTGCGTTGCAACCACGGAACGCCGAATCTCCGATTGCGGTTACGGGATAGCCGCCGAGAGTTTCGGGGACAGCAACGTTGCCCGTAACGGAGGTTGCTTTGGTCAGGGTTGCCTCGCCGCCCGAAACGGTGTAGCGATAGTTATCCTGAGTATACTCAGTTGCCGCAAAAGCGGTTATGCCCGTCAGAGCAATGCCTGAAAGCATCATCAACACAAGAACAGCTGAAATTATTCTCTTTGCTCTCATTTTAATATCTCCTTAAAACACATTTACGGGAGAGGCAAATGCCCCTCCCGATTTTATCAATACCAGAAAATGCCGAGGAAAAGAATTCTGATTATCCACTGCCACCAGGCGTAGCTGACTTCCACGTCAAAGCTTACCTTGTTGCCCTCGTATTCTACGGTGACGGTCTGTGTGCCGACCTTTGAATAATCATAACCGCTGACGGTCATTTTTGAGGTATCGGTCACTTTTTCAACTGTGCCGTCTGCCGCCATAACTTCAAGCTCAATGCCGCTGAGGTTGATGTTTTCTCGGTAATAATACGACGTTTTTGAGGGCAGCTTCGTTACGCTTGCCCTTGATTTAACGTGGATTGCAAACTCGCTGAACTGACCGACCTCGATAATGATATAGCCGTTTTCAATAACGGCCTTGCCGATTTTCGGACCCTTGTCAACGTTTGAAAACTGCTCTCTTCCGCCGCCCGTAAACCAATGGGTGATAAGATATTCGTCCCTGTCGGTATATCCTGCGGGAATGGGGAATCTGAGCTTTACTTTCTTGCCGTTGTTGGGCTGAACGGGTTTATCCTCGCCGTTCACCATCTTTATGTTGAAAAATCCGAGCGGAGTATAAATCTCGTCTTTCGGTATATAGATGCCGCCTGCCTCGTTCACGCCGCCAACCTCTTTTATGCTCAGGCTTGCATCCTCGCTGAAGCAGTCTTCATCATAGGTTGCCGTCACGTCAAACGCCTCTGACCTGCTCACATAGCGGAGCTTCGCCGTGAACTCAAGGTTCTTTGAAGGCATTGTTGCGGGGATTGAAACCTCGTTGCCGTCTGCATTGAGCCAGCCCAAAAGCTCTGCGCCGCTGTAAGCCGACATATCGGGCTGAGGAACGGAGGCATTGAAATCAACGGTAAATTCTTCTTTTTCTTTGCCGATATTATAAGTTACGGTATATTTTGCGGTTTCCCAGACTGCAAAGAAATCAACGCCGTCTGCAGGCATTGTGTAGCCCGAATCAAGCATCCTGCCCTCTGCATCCGACCAGCCCTTGAAAATCATACCCTCGAGAACGGGCGGTTCGGGAGCTTCTATTATTTCGCCGAACACAACGGTTTTTGCATCATAAAGCGCACCGCCGTTTGCAAGATAGAACGCCGCATTGTAGTCATTGGGAACCCAGATTGCATAGAACGCAACGCTGTCGCGGGGCATAAACTCAGGCACTTCGGCAGGCACAAAATTCTCATCGCCCCAGCCTGCAAAGGTATAGCCCTCTCTTGTGGGGTCTTCGGGAACGGCAACCCTGCCGCCGATACGGTTGAAGCCGTGGAAGTTCCATGTTCCTGCATCAAATCTGCCTTCGCCTGCAAGGAAAGAACAGCAGATCTGACCGTTGCAGATTGCTTTTTCGGTTGTTGTTTTTACGTTGACTTCGCTCATTGAAGCCGCATCAAAAACTCTGCCGTTTTCTGTTCCGACGGAGATATCAATATAGCCGTCGGGATTTTCGGGCGAGCATACTGTTGAATCATAAATTCTGAATTCATCGTAAGCGCCGAGATAGTTGGGCACCATATTGAAATCAATCTCAGCAAACCAGTCGTCACCGCTGATTTTTTTGCATTTCAGCATATAATCGGAGAATGAGAATTCAGCCATCAGCGCCCAATAATAGCCGATATTGCCCTCATCGATCAAGCCGCTTTCGGCAAGCTCTTTTATCATCGGGTCATCGGGGTCAACAACGGTGAACGTACCCGTTGCGCCCGTTTCGGCCGCCGAACTGCCGCTTGCGGTGTTGAAGCCGAGAGGATAGGTTTTGCCGACTTCGTAGTTATCGGCAAATTTATGGTCGGGATAGAAAATGAGGAACTTTCCGCCGCCCGTATAATAATTTGTATCAATATATATTCTGAGCTTGAGCGCTTCACCATCGGCAACGCCCGTTGTAGGAGTCCATTCTTTTGTTTCTTCGTTGAAATAGCAGGTCTGAAGCCTTATTGAAAGCGACTTATCAGAAGCTTCATCGGCAGCCCACTTTGCCTTGAGCGTTATGCTTTCGGCAGGCATTGTTCCGTTTTCGGGCATTCCGTCCCAGCCGTCAAACACAAAGCCGTCTTTAACGGGAACTGAAAGACCCGTTATTTCTTCGCCCTGCGCAAAAGAGGTGAAAACCTGATTTTTCTTGTTATCAAACACACCGCCCTCGCCGTCGAGAGTAACGGCATATTTCACCGGGTCATATTGCGCAACGAAAGTTACTCTTTCGCTTCCCTTTTCATAGGGCGAGCCGAATTTTTCGCCGTTCACGTACCAGCCGAGGAAACTGCAGCCCTCTCTTTTGGGAGAACTGAGGAATTTGACCTGAGTCAGACCCGTGCCGACGGTAACGCTCTCAAGAGCGGTACAGCCGTCAAAAATATCGTTGTATCTGACGGTTGTGAGGTTATCGGGGAGAACAACGTTTCTGAGTCTTTCGCAATACGTGAAAACCTCGTTATAGAAAGTGAGGGGCTTTGTTCCGTTTTCAAAAACAACCTCTTCAAGCGATTCGCAATCGCTGAACGCAAGGCTGCCGACAAGCTCAACGCCGCTGCCGATAGTTACTTTTTCAATGTTTTTCGCTTCAAAGCCGAAAGCGAAGCCTCTGATATAAGTTACGCTGTCAGGCACGTCATAGCTTGTGAGCTTGCTTGCAGGGGGGAATTTCACAAGCTCTGTTTTGCCTGCTCCGTAAAGAACGCCGTGTTCATCCGATTCAAAATTCTTGCATCGGGGGTCAACGGTGATTTTTTCGATTGAACTGCAGCCGAAAAGCGCAAGGTCATCAAAATGTGTAAGACCCCTCGGGAGATTAAGCTCTTTCAGACCGTCGCAGTTTTCGAATGCGTGGGTATGAATCTCGGAAACGCTGTCCGAGAAAGTAACGTTTCTGAGTTTATCACAGCTTGAAAACGCATCTGTGCCGATAATTTCCATACCG
>JAZSBC010000035.1:0-14058 GCA_045602245.1 Acutalibacteraceae bacterium
TTCGGGAAGTGTGTCTGCACCGATGGGAACCATATCATAGGTTTCGGGATCCATGAAGTAGTAAAGACCGCCGTCTTCATATGAATATTCCATTTCCTTGCGCTCGATGTAAGCGGTGGGGAACTTATCTGTGGGGTTGAAAGTACGCTCAACAACAGCGCCGCCGATAACGTTTCTGATCTTTGTTCTTACGAAAGCTGCGCCTTTGCCGGGCTTAACGTGCTGGAATTCGATAATCTGATAGACCTGACCTTCCATTTCGAAGGTTACGCCGTTTCTGAAATCACCTGCTGATACCATAAGTTTATTTCTCCTTATATATATTTCACAGTTATTTTATACTATTCAAATATTTTTTTCAAGTCTTTTTTATTATTTCTCGGCTCATATTAAAGAATTATGAGATTTTTGGGGCTTTTTGTGAGGTTTTCGCAGCCGTTTTCCGTTATATAAGCCATATCTTCGATGCGCACGCCGAATTCAGACGGCAGATAAATGCCGGGTTCAACCGTAACAATATCGCCTTTTTTAAGAATTTCGCCGCTTTTAGGGTTAAGGGTCGGCGCTTCGTGAATCTCAATTCCGACTCCGTGACCCGTGCCGTGGCCGAAAAATTCTCCGCAGCCCGCATTTCTGATAATATCTCTTGCGGCGGCATCGGCATCCTTGCAGGAAACTCCCGATTTGAGCATTCCGAGGCAGTTTTTCTGCGCCGAAAGCACGGTTTCATAAACCTCCGCCTGCTTTGACGAAATTTCGCCGAGCGCAACGGTGCGCGTCATATCGCTGTGGTATCCGTCAACAACGGCGCCGAAATCCATCGTTATGAAATCGCCTTTTTCGATTTTTTTATCGGAAGGCACACCGTGAGGCATTGAGGAATTTTTGCCGCTGACGGCGATTGTTTCAAACGAAACAGCCTCCGCACCGTTTCTGAGCATAAAGAAATCGAGTGTGAGCGCAATTTCACGCTCGGTAACGCCCTCTTTTATGAAACCGAGAACGTTTTCAAACGCCTTTTCGGCAACCGACTGCGCTCTCAGTATTTTGTTCTTTTCTTCTTCGCTTTTAATGCGGCGAAGAGCCGAAATTTCTTTGTCTGCCTTTGTGAAATCACATTCACGGCGGCAGATTTTTTTGATAGATTCAGCCCTTGAAACGCTCAGGCTTTCGCCCTCAAGACAAAGCTTTTCAACGTTGAATTTTTCAATATATCCGCCGAGCTGAGCCGAAAAATCCGTCAGCAAAACGCATTCGCAATCCCTGATGCAGTTTTGCGCCGCTTCGATATACCTGCTGTCGGCAAGAAAAAGGGCTTCGGTTTTTGTTATCATCAGATATCCTGCCGTTGAGGGAAATCCCGTCAGATATCTTCGGTTTTCGGGCGAGATAATCAGATATGCTCCGCCGTTTTCAAGAGTGGATTGTAGTGTTTTAATATTCATATATCATCATAAAAAGGAGCACTGCCGAATGTGTGCAGCATTCGGCAGTGCCTGGGGAAAGAGAAAATAAAAATGAAAAAAGAAGTTGTCCATTTGATGAAAGACAAACATAAATTTGTCTATCTGTATAATATTGTATCATTTCTCTATTCTTGTTGTAGAATTGTGAACAATTTGTAAACAAATGGACAGTTTCGCCGAAATCTGTATTTTTTTTATTCTATTTTTGACTTAAGAATGCTTTGAAGCCTTTAAAAGCCATATAGACGTCGAGTTTTGAAACAATTTCGAAGGGTGCGTGCATTGAAAGAACGGGAACGCCGACGTCAACAACCTCAACGCCGAGGTTCGCAACGTATTTGGCAACTGTACCGCCGCCGCCCTCGTCAACCTTGCCGAGTTCGCCCGTCTGCCACGCAACCTTGCCGCCGTCGAGAATGCTTCTGATTTTCAGCATATATTCGGCGTTTGCGTCGCTCGTGCCGCCTTTGCCGCCCGAACCCGTGTATTTTGTAACAACAATGCCCTTGTTGATGAATGCGGCATTGAGTTTATCGTGAACCGAGGGATAAGTTGGGTCAAAGCCTGCGTTTACGTCGGCTGAAAGGCATTCTGAATTTCTCAACACGTCCCTGCCGCAAAGACCCTGAGTTTTTGCGATATCGGCAATAAAATGCTTGAGATATGCCGACTGCAGACCCGTGTTGCCGTCCGAACCCGTTTCTTCCTTATCGGTGATGACGGTAACGGTTGTATATTTGGGATTTTCAACCGCAAATTCAGCCATAACCGAGGGATATGCGCACACTCTGTCGTCATGACCGTATGAGCCGATCATACTGCGGTCAAAACCGATATCCCTTGCCTTGAATGCAGGCACGATTTCAAGCTCTGCGGAGAGGAAATCGGCTTCGGTGATGCCGTATTTATCGTTGAGAAGCTTCATAATATTGAGCTTCACCATTTCGCTGCCCTTATCGTTGCCGAAAGGTCTGCTGCCGACGAGAATATTGAGGTTTTCGCCGGGAATAGCTTCTGCAAGCGGTTTTGTTGTCTGATTTCTGCTCAGATGGGGAAGAAGGTCTGTCACAACAAACTGAGGGTCACCCTCATCTTCACCCATATTAACCGTAACACAGCTGCCGTCCTTGCGGTAAATCACGCCGTGGAGCGAAAGAGGAATTGCCGTCCACTGATATTTTTTGATTCCGCCGTAGTAGTGAGTTTTGAAGAAAGCAAGCTCGCTGTCCTCATAGAGCGGATTGGGTTTGAGGTCAAGACGGGGCGAATCAATATGGGATGCAACGATTTTGACGCCGTTTTCAAGGCTCTCCGTGCCGAAAGTGCAGAGAATGAGCGACTTTGCACGGTTGAGATAATAAACCTTGTCGCCTGCTTTATAGGTTGCCTTCGCATCAAAAGGCACGTAGCCGTTTTTTATTGCGAGGTCGGTCACAAAAGCCGCCGCCTCTCTCTCCGTTTTGCAGTTATCGAGAAAATTCTTATAGCCTTCGCAGAATTCATCCGCCTGAGCAATCTCCGCTTCTTCGCAGAGATACGAGGCGTGGTCGGGAGCATAAAAAAGCTCTTCCTTAAGGATTTCAGCCTGTGTTTTTTCTGACATTTTATTCATCCTTCCTTATATATTATCAATTTGTTCTTCTAAATTTTCACCGTTATTATTTATAATTATATCCGCTTTTTCTATGTAGTATTCGGCAGGCGGCTGAGCGTTGATGCGGAGCATTGCATCCGCTTCGCTTATGCCGTCACGCTTCATTATTCTTTCAAGGCGGATTTTTTCATCGGCAATTACGCTGATGTTTTTTTCACATATCGAATAAAGAGGGCTGTCAAAAAGCAATGCGGCATCAATAACCGCCGCTTTTTTGCCGTTTTTCTCCGCCGTGTGAATTTCTTCAACGGCAAGGCGTGTGATTTCGGGGTGGGTTATTGCGCTGAGGTCGGCTGTGCCTTCTTTTGTTGCGAATGCACGGCGTGCAAGCTCACGGCGGTCAAGCACCCCTTCGGATAATATATCATCGCCGAAGCGTTTTTTAAGCATATCAATAACTTCGGGATTTTCAACGGCTTTTCTTGCGAGAATATCCGTATCGACAATATGATAGTTCTTTTCTCCGAGCATCGCCGCAACCGTTGTTTTGCCCGAGCCTGTCTGACCCGTCAGACCGATAACGGGAATACTGAAATCAAGGTCGATAACTCTGAATGCCGCCGAGCGCAGAAGTCGGTTATACACCGCAAGACCCACGCCGCTTGAAATCGGGCAGCGCACGAATGCTTTTTCGCAGCCCATTGCGTCAACCTCACGCAGAGCATCAAAAATATGATGTGCCTGCGATAAATCGTCGTTTTCTTTGCCGTATTCAATGAATTTATCAAAAAATCCGCCTTCGCCCTCAAAACATACGGCACAGACCGAGCCTTTTTGCGAGAGCACGAATTTTTTATACGTTTCAAAGCTGCCTTTGATTATCGTAACCTGCGCCGACGGGGCGTAATGCTTGTATTTCATACCCGGCGACTCGGCTTTTTCGTTATCCCTGAGCTTTTCAAAAACCGCAGGCGAAATATGAATTGCGCCAAGCACTTCTTCAAGCTGCTCGGGAGTTATTCCGCCGGGTCGGAGAAGGGTCGGCGGAGTTGTGGCAAGCGTCACAACCGTTGACTCAACGCCTACCGAGCATTCGCCGCCGTCAACAACGGCATCTATTTTTCCGTCAAGGTCCTCAATAACGTGGGAAGCCTTTGTGGGACTCGGCTTGCCCGATGCGTTTGCACTCGGTGCGGCAAGCGGCAGACCCGATTCGGCAATGATTTTTCTTGCCCCTTCGTGGGACGGCATACGGATTGCAACCGTTTCAAGCCCTGCGCTCACCTCATCGGGAATAAGCGCCGATTTTTTCATTATCACCGTCAGCGGACCGGGCCAATATTTTTCCGCAAGGGAATAAAGACGTGGGTCAACGCTTTCAACAAGGGGCGGAATTTCTTCGAGCGAAGAAACGTGGACAATCAGCGGATTATCCTGAGGTCTGCCCTTTGCAAGAAAGATTTTTTTGACCGCCTCGCCGTCAAGCGCATTCGCCGCAAGCCCGTAGACCGTTTCGGTGGGTATGGCAACAAGACCACCGTTTTTGAGTATTTCCGCAGCAGTCTGTATTGAATTTGTATCCTGTTCTTTTAAATAAAGTGTTTTCATTTGTTATTCCTTGTTAAGTGAATAGTGAATAATGAAAAGTGAACAGTTAAGGGTCGCTTCGCTCCGAATTATATATTGCTCCGCAAAAAATATAATGGGTACGGGTGAAACCCGTCCTTAATTACGAATTACGCATTCCGAATTCCGAATTAAAAATCGAAGCCCTATCCGAAACTTTTCACTCTTCACTCTTAACTTTTCACTTTAATAAAGTTTTACTCATTTTTCAGCTTTTCCGCTGTATCAGCGGTCACCAAAGCGTCAATAATTTCATCAAGGTCGCCGTTGAGAATGGCATCAATTCTGTAAAGAGTGAGATTTATTCTGTGGTCGCTCACTCTGCCCTGAGGGTAGTTATAGGTGCGGATTCGCTCGCTTCTGTCGCCCGTGCCGACCTGCGCTTTGCGCTCGCCTGCAATGGCATCGTGCTGCTTCATCATCTCAGCCTCAAGGATTTTTGAGCGCAGAATTTTCATCGCTCTGTCCTTGTTTTTATGCTGACTGCGTTCGTCCTGACATTCAACAACAGTACCCGTCGGGATATGTGTGATACGGATTGCACTCTCCGTTTTGTTAACGTGCTGACCGCCTGCGCCGCCTGAACGGTAGGTATCAATCTGCAGATCTGCAGGATTGATTTCAACGTCAACCTCTTCCGCTTCGGGAAGAACGGCAACGGTTACCGTTGAGGTGTGGATTCTGCCCTGACTTTCTGTTTCAGGCACACGCTGAACTCTGTGAACGCCGCTTTCAAACTTGAAGCGTGAATATGCGCCGTCACCCGAAATATTGAAGCTGATTTCCTTAAAACCGCCGAGTTCGGTGGGGTTTGAGTTAAGAATTTCAGCTTTCCAGCCCTTTGTTTCGGCATACATTGAATACATTCTGAAAAGCACGCCTGCAAAAAGCGAAGCCTCTTCGCCGCCTGCACCGCCTCTGATTTCAACGATAACGTTTTTATCATCGTTGGGGTCGCGCGGAAGCAGAAGCACCTTGAGTTCTTCCTGAAAAACGGCAACGTCCTCAACCGCCTGCTCATATTCTTCCTGAACCATTTCGCGGAAGTCTTTTTCAAGTCCGCCTGCGTCGAGCATTTCTTTGGCTTCGCTGAGAGTTGCCTGAGCCGTTTTGAGCTGACGGAATTTTTCAACGATGGGCGTTAAAACCTTAAGCTCCTGCATAAGCTTTTTATATTGAGCGATATCCGCAACAACGTCTGACTGACAGAGTTTTTCGTTGATATCTTCAAATTTTTCTTCAACTTTTATAAGTTTATCAAGCATAGATTATTCCTCATCACGGATAATTTTTTTGATGTTTTTTTCAACCTTGACCCTTTCGAGCATAACTTCTCTGCCGCATTGAATACATTTTATGCGGAAATCCGCACCGATACGCAGAACTGCAAATTTATCGCAGCCGCAGGGATGCTTTTTTTTCATAAGCAGCGTATCGCCGAGCCTGACATCCATAAATTATCCTCCCGTTATAATAATTCACATTATAATATAACATAAATAAAGTCAAAAGTATACGGCAGAGATAAATTTTTTGGAATTTATTTCATTTTTGCTCCATATAATTCAAATGACAACAAAAAACGGATTGGTGATAGCAATGAAAATTTTCAAACCCGAAGGTCAGCTTATATATTCTCAGGAAAACAAAAAATTTCTTTCAGGTACATTTGCCCTGCGTGACGCATTCTATTCCGAAACGGTGCTTGAGGGCAGGGTTATCAGATGCGATTCGGAGCATAATCTTCACGTTGACCTTGGCTGTATGAGGGGAATTATTCCCCGAATTGAGGGCGCAATCGGCATTGAGGACGGCAGAGTGAGGGATATTGCGCTTATTTCGAGGGTCAACAAACCCGTCGCCTTTGTCATAACGGGATTCCGCACCGAAAACGGCGAAGAGGTTGCGATTCTCAGCCGACGCAGGGTGCAGGAAGAATGTATGCTCGCCTACGTTTCACATCTTCGTGCAGGCGACGTTATCCCTGCAACGGTTTCGCATATTGAGGGCTTCGGCGTATTCTGTGACATAGGCGCAGGCATAAGCGCACTGATGCCGATAGACAGCATTTCGGTTTCACGAATTCCGCATCCGAGCGCAAGATTCGTGACGGGTCAGAGCATTTTTGCGGTTGTGAAAGGCATTGACGAAGAGGGCAGAATAACCCTCAGCCACAAGGAATTGCTCGGCACGTGGGAGGAAAACGCATCTGTTTTCTCGGTCGGCGAAACCGTACCGGGTATAGTTCGTTCGGTTGAAAAATACGGCATTTTCGTTGAGCTTTCGCCAAATCTTGCAGGGCTTGCCGAGTTTTCGGAGGGCGTTGAGGCAGGCAGCCACGCAGGAGTTTACATCAAGAGCATTATCCCCTCAAAAATGAAGATAAAGCTTATCATCGTTGACTGTTTCGATGCGGATTACCCCGTTGCCGCCCCGAAATATTATATAAAAGACGGGCATATCGACAGCTGGATTTATTCCCCTGCCGAAAGCCCGAAAATAATTGAATCAATGTTTTAATTCGGAATTAATGGCGGGTTTCATTTGTACCATATACAAGTGCAAAGTTAAAAGTGCAAAGTGCAAAGTTTCGGATAGGCTCCGCCTATGACCGATTATATTTTGGGTGTGGGCTTTGCCCACCCTTAACTTTTCACTTTTCATTATTCACTATTCACTTAAAAAAGCCTTGCATCAAGCAAGGCTTTTTTGAAAAAGTATGGCTATTGAGAAAGGAAGCTGAATGGCTGCCTCCCCTGCAGGGGAGGTGCTGAGCATTAGCGAAGCGGAGGGGTTTAATCTTCGACCGAAGGCGTACAAAAAGTACATCAATGGGAGAAAAAACGTCAAATAAACGAAATCGTTAGTTTTTTCGGTTAAGACTAATTATTTATTTCATTTGGAATCCGTAATTCCCGAAGCCATTGATTTTCATTTAACTTTCATCAAAATTTCAATGAGTTTATCGGGACCTAAATATTTACCTAAAGTAAGACCTTTAAGTCCTACATTATCAGGATTAGCTGTATCTACCACTATCCAATAAACATCTAATCTGTAAGTAGCTAAGGTTGTTTCAATTCTGATAGTCCAGCCTTTCTCGCTTAAACTTGAACCATAGTTGTTATAATCAGTTGAATTATCTAATCCTAACCACAATTCTGTTTTTACTATTTCACCATCAATTAAATTTAACATTTCTTGGAGTTTTCCATTCAAATCATCAACATTTTCTCTTTTTTCTTTGGAATAAAGTTCTTCTATAGCTTCAGCGTCATTATTCCTGATTGCTTCGCAGACAGTCGATACTATATTATCTCTACCGGGAAAAGTTAAATTTTGATATGCAGCTTGTAAAGTTCCGCTGAACGGAAACAGAATTAAAAGAACTGAAAGTATACTGATAATGATTTTAGTCATATGTTTATCCCTCGTTTCATATTAATCAGACTTTACAGTATGAAAATTATACCGCAATTAAAGAAAAAAACAATCAACTAAAGTTTACATTCTAAATTTTTGATTACTAAACAAGAATAATTTACTTTTTAAATGTATGTTTTTTGAACATCCTACTTATGCAAGGCTTTTGATTATTCTTCCGCCGCCGAGGACGGTGTTTTCTTTGTAAATTACGGCACTCTGACCGGGCGTTACCGAACGCTGAGGCTCATCAAAAATTATTGTTACCGTGCCGTCTTCATTCGGGCTGATTTCGGCAGGCTGTTCGCTTGCCCTGAAGCGGATTTTCACGTTTGCCCTTATCGGCTCTTTGAGATTATCAAATGCAATCCAGTTCATTTTATCCGCAACAAGACCGATGCTGTACTGACTTCCGTTTTCGCCGATGGTGACGGTGTTGTTCTCTGCCGAAATTCCCGTCACAAACATCGGTTTGCCGAATGCGCCGAGACCCTTGCGCTGACCGATTGTGTAGTTGATGATTCCGTTGTGAGTGCCGAGGATTCTGCCCTCTTTATCAATAAAATCGCCCTTGGGAGAGGTGATTCCGAGCGAAGAGAGATAGGCAATATAGTCGTCATTCGGAACAAAGCAGATTTCCTGACTGTCGCGCTTTTCGGCAACGTGGATTCCCGCCTCCTCCGCTTTTTGGCGGATATAAGATTTTTCAAGCCCGTCAAGCGGAAAAACCGAATGAGAGAGCTGAAATTGGTTAAGTTTATAAAGAAAATAGCTCTGGTCTTTTGCAGTTTCGGAGCGTTTGAGCAGATATCTGCCGTCGGATTCTTCTGTTCTGGCATAATGACCCGTTGCGATGCCGTCGCATCCGTTTTCGAGTGCATAATCAAGCATAACTCCGAATTTTATTGCATAATTGCATTCAACGCAGGGATTGGGCGTGCGTGCGGCGAGGTATTCCGCAACAAACGAATCAATAACGGATTTTTTGAAAAAATCTCGGCGGTCAAGCACACGCAGTTCAATTCCGAGTTTATCGGCTATTCTCTGTGCATCGGAAATATCGGCATCCGCGGCATTATCGGGTTTCAGGCGGAGAATAACGCCCATAACGTCGTAGCCCTGCTCAAGAAGGATATGTGCCGCCGCACTGCTGTCAACTCCTCCGCTGAGGCCGACTGCCAATTTTTTCATAAAATCACCTCTGTTTCGGATTATATCACATATTATTCCCGATTAAAATAGCAATATGGAAAATTGAGCATTTTCGGGCATAAATTCGCTCAAAAAATTAAAAAATGCTTGCAGAAATTTTTTTGTTGATGTATAATTATTTTATAATTATGTATATTAGGCGATTATGCGTTTTTTGAAGGAGAGGGATATTTATGCCGGCTGATTTGCATTGCCACACCAAACTTTCAGACAGTTCAATGGGTATTGACGACCTTATTGTTCTTGCTCAGAAAAAAGGTGTTACAACCATTGCTATAACCGACCGTGACTGTCAGGCAGGAACGGTAAGAGGAAAAATTATAGGTGAACGCAGAGGTATTACGGTTATTCCCGGCGTTGAAATTTCTTCTTACGATTCAAAAAGAGATAAATACGTTGAAATTCTCTGCTATCTCAGCGACAGCCCCGACAGACTCGAGGGTCTCTGCCACAGAAACATTGTTCAGAGAAAAAAGGCAAGCCAGCTTATGACGCTCAAGGCTGCCAGAAAATATCCGATAACACCGGAGCTTGTTCTTAAATGCGCAACGGGTTCAACCGCTGTTTTTGAACAGCATATTATGCACGCACTTCTCGAATGCGGTCTGACCGACAGAATCTACGGCGATCTTTATTATGAACTTTTCTCACCCGAAAGCAGTAAAAACGTTCTTGTTAAGGTCGGTTATCCCGAGCCTGCAGAGGTTATTGAAGCCATTCACGAAGCAGGCGGAATCGCAGTGCTTGCCCATCCCGTTTCAAGCGGATGCCTTGAACTTATGGAAGAGCTTGCCGAGGCAGGAATGCTTGACGGCGTTGAGGCTTATCACCCCGATAATACCCCCGAGCAGGAAGAAATGCTCAGAAAATTCGCAAAGTCGAAGGGCATACTTGCTCTCGGCGGAAGCGATTTCAGGGGTATGTATTCAAAAAACACCGTTTCAATCGGCGACTGTATGACCCCCGATGCCGATGTGAAAGCACTTATGAGCTATAAATCAAAAATGAAAAAAAAGAAAATTGCAACGGAGAAATAATATGAATCATAACGATGATGATATTAAAATCTTTCACCCGTCTAAAAACAGCTCGGCAGGCGCAGACCTTGCAGAGCTTGCACTGATGATGGATACCTACCGCACAAACGGCAATATGGATAAGGCGACTGCACTCGGCGAAAAGCTTGCCGACGTTTCGCCCGAAACAATCTGCCCGAAGGATGCCGCAAAGCTCAACACAAACGAAGTGCGTCTGCTCAGGGCGCTTATGGTATTTTCCGCACAGATTTCGCTTCATAAATATCTACCCAATCAGATGCTCTCATCTCAGGCGGTCAACGCGATGTATGCAAAAATTGCAAGCAGGCATCCGGGTCTGTTTGAAAATATTTCAGACGGCTCGTCCTACACTTTCTATTATCTTTCGGTCAGAAAGAATAAAGACGTTGAAGAAAACATCGGCAAAAATTACGCAATGCTCTGTGACAGAGACAACAACGGTTTTTACGAATCACTCGGCACAAAAATTTTCACACAGACCGACGTTATGGTCTGCGATTTGATTGAAGAATTTGAATTCAAGGCATAAAAAAGCACCCAAAAGGGTGCTTTTTTTATACGTTATTAAGGCTTTCAACGTAATTTGTTCTTTTGAGGAGCGTCTGCGATGAAATCTGCGAAATATAGACCTTATCCTTGCCGTCTTTTGATCGGCAGACAATGAATGACTTGGGCAAATCATAGCAGATATTTTCAACAATTCCGTCTTTTTCAGCCTTTGCAAGATAATTTCTTGTGCTTTTTGAAACCGTTGTTGTGTCAAGGTCAAAAATTCCGATTATTTCATCAAAGGTTATAACCTTATCCATTCCGAGATGAAGATACATATTTTACTCCATTTCTCTTATTTTTCCTTCTTTAACCTCAAACGCCTTGCCTTTTTTGGAGCGGAGAAGAGTTGAAGGGTCGCAGCAGGTGATAAAAACCTGCCAGTTATCAAGATAATTGAGAATAAACGTCTGCCTGCCTTCGTCAAGCTCGCTCATAACGTCATCGAGAAGCACAACGGGGCATTCACCCGTTATTTTTTCTATTATCGACGCTTCGCCGAGCTTCATCGCAAGGGCGCATGACCTCTGCTGACCCTGAGAGCCGTAAATTCTGGCATCTTTTCCGTTGAGATTAAGCACAAGGTCGTGAGTATGGGGGCCTGCGTTGGTATAAAGCCTCTTTATATCGGCTTCTCTCGTTTTTTCTATATCGGCAACAAGCATTTCTTTTATCTGCTCTTCGCTGATATTTTCCTTTGAAAAATCATAGTAAAAATCAAATTTTTCTCTGCCTGAGCTGATTCCCTCATAAATTTCGCTTGAAAGCGCCGAAAGCTGTTCAACGTAATCAAGGCGGTATTTTATGATTTTTGCGCCGAGATTTGCAAGCTCGGTGTCCCACGGAATCATATAGTCATAATCAAAGCTTCTCTCGCCGAATTTTTTGAGCAATGCGTTTCTCTGCTCAAGCACACGCAGATAGCGCGACATAATAACGGCGTAATTCGGCTTGATAAGACTAAGGGCGATATCGAGCATTTTTCTTCTTTCGCCGGGACCGTCCTGAACAAGGCCGAGGGTTGCGGGTGAAAAAACTACGGCATAGTATTTGCCCATCATCACTCTCGGCGATTCTTCCTTAACGCCGTTGAGCGTTATTTCCTTGCGTTTATTGATTTTCATAATCGCATTTTGTTCACGCGAGTGTGAATAAAAATTGTTTTCAATTTCAGCTTCGTTCCTGCCCTGCTCAATGAGTTGGGCATTTTTTCTTGCTCTGAAGCTGTAAAAACCCGTCAGAAGCCAGATACTTTCGATTATATTTGTTTTACCCTGACCGTTTTCGCCGTAAATAACGTTCATTTCGGGATGCGGTTCAAAGGCAACAAAATCAAGATTTCTGAAATTTTTTGCGGAATGATATTTTATTATCATATTATTCTACATTATAAATAACGTTTTCAAATTCGGCAGAGTCACCGCTTCTGAGCTTTTTTCCTCTCTGGGTGCAGACTTCGCCGTTTACTCTTACTTCGCCTTCCTGAATAACGATTTTTGCATGACCACCCGTCTGAACGGCATCGCACATCTTCAGAAAAGCATCAAGTCTTATAAAATCGGTATCAATTTTTTTTGAAACCTGCTGTTTCTGAGCAACTTTAACTTTAATCTTCATTTTTCAGCCTCACGGGAAGAATTAAGAATATGAATTCATCGCCCTGATTGGGAACGATGAGAATGGGCGCAACCGCACCGTTGAGCATAATTCTGACCTCATCGGTATCGCAGACTCTGAGCGCTTCAATCATATACTTATTATTAAAGCCTATTGTGCAGCTTTCGCCCTCGATTTTTGCGGAAATTTTATCGTTTGCAGTGCCGAGAGAAGTTATGCTTGAAATTTTGATAAGATTATCTTCAAAAACACACTTCACGGGGCTTTTGATTTTATCGGTAATGATAAGCGAGGTTCTGTCGATACTGTCAATAAAGCTTCTCGTATTAACGTTGATAACGGTTTTTGTTGACGAGGGAATTGCAGCCTTATAGTTAAGGAATTCGCCGTCAAGAAGGCGCGAAATAATACGGTAACCGCCAAGCTCAAAGATAATATGTCTTTTGCCGACGCCGATTGTTACGTTTTCATCCTCTTCCTTCATAAGCTTCATAACTTCCGAAAGAGTTTTTGCAGGAACAACAAATGAAAGATTTTCGCCGCTGTATTCGATTTTTTCGTTTCTGATAGCAAGGCGCACGCCGTCAACAGCGATAAGTCTGATATGATTTTCTTCAATCTCAAACTTAACACCCGTGTGAACGATTTTGCTGTCCTTGACCGAAACGGAGAAAATTGTTTTTCTGATCATATCCTTGAGCAGATTCTGATTGATTTCTACGGGGTAACCGCCCGAAACAGAGGGAAGCTCGGGATATTCTTCGGCAGAAATACCGATGAGGGTTGATTCAAACTCTCCGCAGGTGATTGCCGCAATATTTCTCTGGTCGCTGTAAAGGCTGACTACGCTTTCGGGAAGCTTTCTGAGAGTTTCGCTGAAGGTATGAGCATTGAGAACAAGCTCGCCTTCCTCTTCAATTCTTGCGGGAATCGAAGTTGTTATGCCCATTTCAAGGTCATAGCCCGTCAGAGTGAGAGTGCCTTCCTTTGCAACCATAAGAATACCCTCAATAGCGGGAATTGCCGTTTTGGTTGATGCAGCTCTCTGAACGTTCTGGCAAGCTTCTGAAAGTTCAATCGTATTGCAGAAAATTTTCATTTTGTCCTCCTGAAGACTTTCCACGGAGGGAAAGCCGATTTATTTGGGTTTTGAATAAATTGATTAAAATTCGCTTATATAAGAAATGAAATAATATATATATTTATAGTAGTTGTAGTAGGGGGCGTGGAAATATGGTATAACTCCCGAACCCTTTGAAAAATATGGATTTCCGACTAAAAATTTTCAACTTTTTTCAGTGGATAATTCAGGGTTTTCAACACGCGGAAAATCGGAATTGTGTAAATGTGGAAAAGCCCTGTGTGGAAAAGTATAAATATGTGGAAAAAAATATACTTTTTTTGCAGATAACATTCTTATTTATAAGTGAAAAATTAAGAGTGAATAGTGAATAGTTTCGGAAGGGCTTCGCTTTTTAATTCGAAATTCGGAATGCGTAATTCGTAATTAAGG
>JAZSBC010000036.1:0-9061 GCA_045602245.1 Acutalibacteraceae bacterium
CGGTCACGGCTGCGTTGTAGGTATCGGTCAGGCACTTGAACAAGGCGGACACAATCTTAAATTTTATCAGGGTCACAATGAGCAGGGCATGGCTCACGCCTCTATGGCATTTGCAAAGCAGAAAAACCGCCGTCAGATTATTGCCTGCACGTCGTCAATCGGCCCCGGTGCGCTTAATATGGTAACGGCTGCAGGTACGGCAACAGCAAACCGTATTCCCCTTCTTCTCCTCCCCGGCGATACATTTGCCTGCCGTCAGCCCGACCCCGTACTTCAGCAGATTGAACAGCCCTCAAACTACACAATCACCGCTAACGATTCATTCAAAGCGGTCTGCAAATATTGGGACAGAATTTCAAGACCCGAACAGCTTATGACCGCCTGCATCAACGCAATGCGCGTTCTTACCGACCCTGCAGAAACAGGCGCAGTATGCCTTGCAATGCCTCAGGACGTTGAGGGCGAAGCTTTTGATTATCCCGATTATTTCCTTCAGAAAAGAGTATGGTATATCGACAGACGCTCGCCTTCTCAGCGTGAAATCAATGCGGCGGTTGATGCTATTATGAAAAGCGAAAAGCCCCTGCTTATCGTAGGCGGCGGCGTTACATATTCGGAAGCCTGGGAAACAGCACAGTTCTTTGCCGAAAAATTCAATATTCCCATCGGCGAAACACAGGCAGGTAAAGGCAATATCCGTTGGGATCTGCCGCTTAATATGGGCGGCATCGGCGTTACGGGCGGCCCTGCAGCAAATGCAGTTGCAAAGCAGGCAGACCTCGTTATCGCAGTCGGCACACGCCTTACAGACTTCACAACCGCTTCAAAATGGGGATTCCACAACCCCGACGTTAAAATGCTTTCGATTAACGTTTCCTCATTTGACGCATTCAAAATGGATTCCATATCCGTTATTGCAGATGCAAAAACCGCTATGCTCGACATAATGGGTGCGCTTTCGGTTAAAGATTATTATTCAAAGTGGGACGATAACGAACTGTGTCAGATTAAAGAAGAATATATCGCAGAGGTTGACCGTTGCTACGGCGTAAGCCTGAACGAAGGTCTTTCGCAGACAAGAGCGCTCGGTGAAATCAACAGACTTATTGATAAAAACTCGGTTGCAATCGGTTCATCAGGCAGCCTTCCCGGATGTATGCAGAGACTCTGGCGTTCATCGGTTCCCAAAACATACCATATGGAATACGGTTTCTCCTGCATGGGCTATGAAATATGCGGTGCGCTCGGCGTAAAACTTGCAGAACCCGACAGAGAAGTTTACACAATGGTTGGCGACGGCAGTTTCCTTATGCTTCACAGCGAGCTTTACACAGCAGTTATGGAAGGCGCAAAAATAAACGTTATGCTCTTTGATAACTCAGGTTGGGGCTGCATTGAAAACCTCCAGAACAACCAGGGTACAGACACCTTCGGCACAAGATTCCAGGCAAGAAATCCCCTCTCGGGTATGCTTGACGGCGCTATTGTTCCCATTGACTTTGCAAAAATTGCAGAGGGCTACGGCTGCAAGGCATACAGAGTTACAAAGGTTGCCGAATTAAGAGATGCAATCAGAGATTCAAAAGAGCAGACAGTTCCCTGCCTTTTCGACATCAAGGTTGTTCACGGCAGTATGAGTGACGGCTACGACGCATGGTGGCGAGTAGGCGTTGCCGAAGTTTCAACAAGTGAAAAAGTTCAGGCGGCATATGAAGATATGCAGGCTAACATAGAAAAAGCACGTCTTTATTAATGAACGGAGGAATTAAAAATGCTTAACAAAGAAAAAGTAAGCCTTGCGATAGCTCCTATCGCTTGGACAAACGATGACCTGCCTGATCTCGGCGCAGAAAACACATTTGAACAGTGCGTAAGCGAAATGGCTCTCAGCGGATTCAAAGGCAGTGAAATCGGAAATAAATACCCCAAGGACGTTGAAACTCTCAAACACAAGCTTGACGTAAGAGGTCTTCGAATCTGCAACGCATGGTTCTCATCTCTTCTTCTTTCAGACGGTTACGAAGCAACAATCGAAGCATTTATCAAGCACAGAGATTTTCTTCACGCTCTCGGCGCAAAGGTTATCGGCGCATCGGAGCAGGGCAACTCAATTCAGGGCAAAGCTCTGAGCATTTTCGGCGATAAGCCCGTTTATACTGACGAACAGTGGGAACTCATCGCAAAGGGCTTCAACGAAATGGGCAGACTTGCAAAAGAAAAGGGAATGTATTTCACCGTTCATCATCATATGGGTACGGGTGTTCAGACCGAAGCTGAAATTGATAAGCTTATGGAAATCACAGACCCCGATCTTGTATATCTTCTTTATGATACAGGTCATCTTTCATTCTCGGGCGAAGATGCAATCGGCGTTCTTAAAAAGTACGTAAACCGTGTTAAACACGTTCATCTCAAGAGCATCCGTCAGGACGTTATCAACGAAGGCAAAGAAAAAGGCTGGAGCTTCCTCGACTGCGTAAGAGCAGGCTCATTCACCGTTCCAGGCGACGGCGACTTTGATTTCACTCCCGTTTTTGATATCCTTGACGAAGCAGGATACGAAGGCTGGGTTGTTGTTGAGGCAGAGCAGGATCCTGCAAAAGCCAACCCCTATGAATACGCTTGCCTGGCAAGAAAATATATTGCAGAAAAAACAGGTCTTTAAAAAAATCAGACACTGTATGAAACCATACAGTGGCATTTTTTAATATGTTGCTTTGAAGTAATACCAATTATCAAACATTTTTGAGGTATAGCCTTCGCTTTCATCTTCCTGCCATTCCCAACGGTTTTTGCCGTCTTCAATAAGATTATCGGTTATGTTCTGAAAAGAAAACGGAACATCTTCGGGAGAATAATAACAGCCGTAGTAAGTTTTGCCGTATTGTAATAATACAAACTCAGTCATCCAAGGGTCATCGCTCCAGGTATTTACGTATTTATAACCGCCGATTACCGCATCGCTTGCGGGAACGCCCTGATTCTCCGCAATGTTCTCTTCGATTTGTTCGTGATATCCGTGTGCAAACAGTCTTACTCTGATTTGCGGAACATAAAACGAACATAACAAAGCAGTAATCAAGCAAAAAATCAATAGAGGAATTATTGTTTTTACTTTTTTCATGAAAATCCGACCTCCTTTTACCGATAATATACAGCAAGGATATGATATTTCTTCAAAGAAATTATTAATAAACTGAAAACATCCGAACACAAAGTCCGGATGTTTTATATATCAGAAAACTATTTCAAAGAAATCAACGTCGTAGCCGTAGTCTTTAAGGTCACCGTAAACACCGATGTTATTGAACCATGCATAGACCGTGCCGACAAATCTTACAAACGCATCAAAAATTGAGGGAAATTTCTGCTCGGGATGTCCGCCGTCGTTTGATGTCTTTGTGATTTTATAAGAATTGAAAGGTGTGTTTTCGCCAACGTAATATGATGAAACGGTTATTGTTTCTTCCGTAAAATCAAGAACGTTATAAATAATTCTTTCATCGGGAGTGTTTGCATAACCGATCCATTCTTCATTAAGACCGATTTCACTGTCATCTCTCGGCCTTGTGATTGAGCCTGAAACCATATATACGGTTCCTTGATTATCTTTCATATCTGCCGAATATGGTGAAACTGTTTTGCCGTTATAAAGAACGTTTGAAACGGTATAGTAATGGCTGTGACCGAGAAGGAAAAGGTCAATTCCGAATTCATCGGCGATGGGCGCCCATATCATTCTGATAAGCTCGGTTTCGCTTTCTCTGTGGGGTATTCTTCCGCTGTAAAGATCGTGATGCGCCATCATAATCTTCCATTTCGCATCAGGATTTGCCTTTACGGCTTCTTTAACGAAATTTCTGTGGTCCGTTCCGCTTCCGTTGTTGCTGTCCATAACAAGAAAAAGAACGTCGCCTTTAGTGAACCAATAGTTTGAGCCAACGTATGACGAAACCGTTGCGTTTTCCTGTTCGTTGGGCAGATTGGTGAACGTTTTATAGTCAACGCCCTTGCGGTCGTGGTTGCCGATTGTTGTTGCAATGGGCATACTCTTGAGAAGAAGAGGAGAAGCAAGTCCTTTATATTCGCTTTCAAGGCCGTATGAAGCCTGGTCGCCCGCTGAAAGAAGAATTGACGGATCGTGTTTCAGGTATGCTTCGTTGAGCGTATCGTTGAAAATACCTGCCGTTCTTTTGATTTCTTCCTCATTGAGAGCCTCGTTTACAACACCCGAAATATGGATATCGGTCATATAAAGAGCCGTAAATTCATCGGGATTTTCATCGGTTTCAAAATGATAAAGTGCAGATTCGAAGCCTTCGCTGTAGCATTTGTATGAATACGTTTTGCCTGCTTCAAGTCCTGTGATTGTAACCTTATTTGAATAGTCATCAAAATAATCGGTTTCAACACAGCAGCCCGTGAATGTTTTTGCATTATCAGCCAGGAAATAGCCTTCGCTGACAACAACCTTAGGCTCGCTTTCGGTTTTTGAATACCACGAAACATTCATTTCACTGTTATCGCTTCCCGGGAAAAGAATAACGCCGTTTTCATATTCTTTCTCCCAGCTTGCCTGCCAGAGCAAATCGGCTGAAGAAGCGAACGAGGGAATTATTGCGGTAACAGCAAGCATAACTGCAAGAATTACCGACAAAAATCTTTTTGCGTTTGTTTTCATAATAATTCTCCTTTCTGATTTCAACAGATATATTTTAAATAAAAATACAATCAAAGTCAATGTTTTTTCTCGGGATAAACTATCAGAAGCGTTCCGTTTTCAACGGATATTCTGCTTTCTGCTCCGACAAATTCGTTGCTGACTCCTAAGGGAAAAACATTCGAAAATTCTGCATTATCGAGCGTATACTTAAGACCCTGAATCGAAACTCCCACGGCTTTGTCCGAATGAGAAAAAACGGATATATATCCTTTGCAGTCTTTATCAAACGTTATTTCACCGTTGCTGACTGCAGTTATTATTGTTTCGCCGTGAATATATGCTTTTTTATTTTTTTGAGCAAGCGACGCAACAAGCTGAATATTGGCAAGGGTATGGTCAAACCTGCCTCCGCACGCACCGTAAAGATGAAACTCTGTATATCCCCTCTCAATGCCGACGCTGACCGCAGCATCCATATCGGTTATATCCTTAACGGGATTGAGTTTTATAACTTCATTCCCATTCGGCACATAGCCAAGGGAATCAAAATCGCCAATCATAATATCGGGAACTATACCCGCTTTTTCAAGATAAACACAGCCGCCGTCCGCAGCGATAATCAAATCGCCGTTTTCTTTTTCAAAATCAAGTTTTCGGCACTCACCTGCGCCGATAATACGGCAAACGTTCATAATTAATCACCCTTTTAAAAATCTGCTTTTATTTTAATTCCATTAATCGGCAATGTCAAGCAGATTGACAAATCATCAAATATTACTTATAATTTTTATATCAACTTTTGTGGAGGAAAGTATGGAAAATAAAAAGCCGGTTGCCGAACTCGAACTCTATCTTATCCGCCACGGTCAGAGTATGGGCAACGCAGGATACGGCGAAAAAACGGAAATAACGTTAAAAGAAGCCAACGACCCTTTGCTGACCGAAAAAGGGCTGCTTCAAGCCGATAAAGTCGGTATTTACCTGAGCAAAACGGAATTTGATTATATTTATTCAAGCGGTCTTATAAGAGCAATAAGCACGGCTGACGGCATAATCCGCCATCAGTCAGAAAAAAAGCCTCTCAATATTCTGCCCGTTCTTGCGGAGGTTGGCATTTCGCCAGAGTACGACGGAATAACGGTTGAAGAAATGAAGGAATTCTGCGAAACCGCAACTCTTGCCGACGGAATAAGCGAAGATTCGCCGAGAGTATATCACAGCACCTTTGAAAACGAAGCAGAGATATTTGACAGAGCAAGGACGGTTATGGAGTATCTTCAAAGCAGATATAACAATGGTGAAAAGGTTGCCGTTGTTGCTCACGCGGCTTTTTTAACAATTCTTATTTTTTACATTATGGGCTTTAATGAAGCTCCTGTTTTTGATATAGCAATTCAGAACACGGGAATAACAAAGATAATCTTTTATAAAGCAGGAACAAACCCTTACGGCGATATCTCGTTTGAATACATAAACAGCACAAGCCATCTTGAATAAAAAATTACAGCGTATACCATAGACGGTATACGCTGTTTTTCATTAAAATGATGAAAGACTCTGGTCTTCGCCTGATACCATAAACTGCGGATATCTTTCGTTAACGCCTGCGTAGAACTCGCCCTCACTTGTGAGAAGCCAAATGATAAAATCGCTGTAATCCGTGCCGTATGAACCTGCAACGTGATATGCGCCCTTGATTATATATGTATATTCAGGGAAAAGCGCTGTTGAAAGGTCAACAACTCTGTCCGGCGAAAGATACTTGGGATTTGATGCAACGTAGTCGTCGCCGAGCGTTTTGCCGTAAGGCGCAACCGTTGCATAGCCTGACATCTGATAGGTTTCAAGAATGTTGTCGCCGTTGAAATCGGCATTTTCATAAAGAGGAATAACGGGAATATCATAATGAGCAACGACAGCAACCTTAACGCCGTTTTCAATCATTTCTTCAATGAGCGCGGTTTTATCGTGCATCATCTTCTGAAGTTTATCCGTTCTTGCGAGGAATGCGGCGTTTTCCTGCGTTCTGCCGCCGAAAACGTATTCGATTGCAGGCTCATAATCCTCTGCCTGAACAAGACCCCATAATGCAGGCATATGGCTGAAAACGGGAATTATCGCATCCTGATATAATTTATCTTTGTAGTTTTCAATAATAAAACTTGCAAGCTTCTGTACACCGTCAAGCAGACCGATTTTATAAAGCACGTCAATCAGAAAAGTGAGAGCATCGTTTTTGCTGAGATATCTTAAATAATGATAAAGATTTTCGGTTGTTACGTTGACCTTGCCCGTAAGCAAATCCGATGCAACCTGAGCGCCGCAGAAAGTTGATGACATAAACAAACATCTCTCAACCTTGTCGTAGCCGTATTTTGTGAGATAGCCGAGAGTCATCTGACCGCCCATACTGCAGCAAATGATATTAACTTTATCGTGACCCGTGTTTTCAATCGCAGCTTCAACAGCGGCATTGATTTCATCGGCAACAACAAACGGGTCAAGGCGCCAATCGTAATTGATATAATACGTATGGCCTTCACCGAAAGTTTCAATGCAGGCTCTGACGATGCCGTATTCAAAAGATTCTCCCGTGCGAAGATTTTCATAATTATCCGCGCTTTCGGGATATCTGACAACGGAAACGTTATAAAGCGGATCTCCGTTTTCATCCATCTGAAAATACTTGAATATATCAAGAACAACCTTTGCTATTTCGTCAATGGCGGCGTCAAGGCTGAAATTCATTATACCTGCACCGATAGCTTTAAGAACACCCTCAACTATCACTTTTGCCTCAACGCTCACTGCAGGCTTTTCGTTTTCTGTTCCCTCATCAACGTACAGTCCGCCGAAATCCATACCTCTGACAACAATGACGGGTGTATTGTTGCACTCTTCGGGATTATGTTCTGGCGAAGCAAATGCAGGAACAGAAACAGAAATTAACAACGCAAAAACAAGAACTATACTGATAAACTTTTTCATTTTAATCCCCTCTTATAACATCTTCAGCGATCCGTCTTCTTCCGTAATGCCAAACATAACGGGTCTTTCATACGGATTCTCATTAGGCGAATGGAGTATAAGATATTTTTTGCCGTTATAATCTTCAAATATCATTCCGTGACCGCCGTCTTTTTCAAACAGTAACTCTTCATTATACCATTTACCGTCAATTTCTCCGTTATCGGAATGAGCAACTGCCTGAACGTATCCGTTCTGAGTAAACGTTGACCAGATCATAAGAAGTCTGCCGCTTTCGGTGCGGTACATAAACGGACCGTCGGTTATAAAATTTTCACGGGATTTATCCGCCCATCCGGGTTCGGATGCTTTGAACAAAAGGAAAGGCTCTCCTGCAGCCGCAGTCAGGTCTTTGGTTAACTTCATTGCGTGAATTTCTCCGTCAACAACCTGCTGCCATTCGCGGCAGAAAACAATATACGGATCTCCGTTTTTATCAACGTAAAACGTTCCGTCAAGGCATCTCCAGCCCGCGGGAGTTATTGCGTCATCTGTAAACGGAAGAAACGGACCCATCGGCGACTCACTTCTGAGAATCTGAGTTTTTCTGTTTCTCTCTTCCGAACGGAAGGTGACAAACATATAAAAATTGCCGTTATATAAATGAACTTCGGGTGCCCAGATTTCCTTATCCGCCCAGAAATTTTCGGGAACAGAAAAACATTCGTGAGCTTCGCTCCAGTTTTCAAGATCATCGCTTACATAAACATCAAGCCCCGAGGCTGCAACCCAGGCTGTTTCGCCTCTTGTTCCGTAAAGATAATACTTGCCTTCATAAGGTAAAACAAACGGATCTCTGATATTTATATCTTTAAATGTCATAATTATTTCTCCGCAAAATCAACTTTATAATGATGAACAAAAATTCCGATTACCTTATTATAATCAAGCACGTGCATAACCGAACCGTCTTCTGACGGAAGGAACGTCAAACCCTCTGCCTCAATGTTATCGCCGCCGACGTCTCTTACTGCAGCAACTTCAACTTCACCGCTGTCAACGTCAACGCTGAGAATATTTTTATTGTTGCCGTCGTCTTCGATATCATTGGAAAGATAAAGTGTGCCGTTATAGAATTCTCCGCCCTGAATACGGTGAACGGTTTCACTGATAGCTATTTCTTTTACAAAACTCATTGAATTATTTATGTCATAAACATAAATCTTATCTATATCAGTCCACTTTGAAGTGTAAAGATAGCCTGTTTTTCCGTCAACGGCACACCAGGGCACACCGTCATCAAAAATATCGCAGGGAAGGTCATATACCTCACCCGTGGGTTCAAGTGTTTCACAGTCAAAAACAACAATACAAGGGTAGATATATTCATCGCTGTCTTCAACGGACGCATAAATCTTTGCGTTATAGACA
>JAZSBC010000037.1:0-2485 GCA_045602245.1 Acutalibacteraceae bacterium
CAATAACAATTCGGGATAGTTCTGCACCGAATGCGGAACAAAGAAGCCTGAAGATTGGGTCTGCTCCTGCGGAAACAGAAATAAAGGCAAGTTCTGCACCGAATGCGGAAAGCCTAAAATCTAAGGTGATATTTATGAAAAAAATTATTTCGATTTTACTCGCAATGCTTATGATAATGCCGTTTGCAGTTCCCTTTGCGTCTGCAGCGGATGCAATCGGAACAATAGCCGTAACAATTGATACTGCTGACCTTAGCGGCAAATCGGTTGACAGCTATGCAGAATACGTAACTATCGGAACCGAAGGCGTAATTTTTGAGGAATCAAACGGTCCTGCCGTTGAAGCCTTCAACAAAACAACTGAAAGCTATGATTCCGAATTTGAAGGCGGCAATTATTACATTTTTACTGTTAAGCTTACCGAAGCACCTTATTATGCGTTGCCCGCTGCGGGATCATTTGCAGAGGTTGAGGTAAACGGCAGTAAATATGCCGTATTGGTTCAGGAAAAGAATACAGGCTCTGACACAATATCTTATATCTCGTTTGATGTTGAGCTATATGTCGGAGACCCGATGAAGAATCTCAAAGCGATTGATTTTCACGTTCCGTCACCTGTTATCGGTGCAACTCCTGCGGACATTTCGCAGGTAACCGCAGACAATACGGGTGTAAATATCGTCGCAATTGAATGGTTCCCCGATGACCCCGTTTTCGTTGAGGGTACACAGTATTCATTCCAGCTTGCTCTTGAAACCGCAGAAGGTTTTACCTTTGATAAAAACATTTATCTCAGCCACGATATGGCTGATGCAATTAAAATCGGCAGCGGCAAGAATGAACTTAAAATGACGTATACGTTCCCGATTCTTGAAGCAGAAAAAATTATCGGTGCTGATTTCACAATTCCTGCACCCGTAACAGGTGAGACTCCTGCGGCAACAGCTGAAATTGTTTGCGATAATCCCAATATCACCGTGGCATCGGTTGACTGGAATCCCGTTGATGATCCCTATAAACTGGGCATTGAATACACCGCCATAATCAGCATCGAAGCAAATTCGTGCTATAAGTTTGACAGTGCATCCGCTTTTACTGTTAACGGTCAGAATGCGGTTAAAATCGGTAGCGGAGCAGAGGAACTCAAAGTTTGTTATACATTCCCAGCAACCGAGAAAATCAAGATATCCGAGCTTAATGCAACGGTAACGGAACCCGTTGCAGGTAAAATCCCTTCAAAAACCGCAACAACTTCAGGCGAGGGTTACACGGTTGTTTTCCACAGTTGGGCTGAAAAAACCGAAACCGGCTGGACAGCTGTTACAGATAACGCCTTCAAAGGCGGCAGAACATATAAAGTTGTAATGCATTTCTTTGTTGAAGAAGGATATGAATGGGATTCATCCGTAACCGCAAAAATCAACGGTTCAGACCCTGATTATCTGGCATTAGAATCAAACGGCAGCTATGAAGCAGAGCTGTTTTTCACTCTCCCTGCAATCGAATATGATATCACCGTCACAAACGGTACCGCATCCGCTTCAAAGGCGGTTGCAGGCACGGCAATTACTCTCAAAGCCGATTCTGCACCTGCAGGCAAGGTGTTTGATAAGTGGGTAGTATCAGGTGCAACCGTTGCTGATGCAACAAGCGCATCAACAACCTTCACAATGCCCGAAAACGATGTTACCGCACAGGCAACATATAAGGACAAAATATATAATGTTTCAGTTACAAACGGCAAAGCATCAGCTTCAACTGCAGTTATGGGCGGCAGCATAACACTTACCGCAAACCAGATTGACGGCAAGGTGTTCAGCCATTGGGAGGTCAACGGCGCAACAGTTGCCGATAAGAATTCAAAAGAAACAACCGTAACCGTCGGCACATCCGATGTAACAGCCGAAGCGATTTATGAGGATTGCCCCTGCAAGTGCCATCAGGGCGGTATAGCGGGCTTCTTCTATAAGATAGTTCTTTTCTTCCAGAAGCTTTTCGGCAACAACAAGATTTGCGAATTCTGCGGCGCAAAGCACTGATTTTACTTAAAAAATATTGAGGAGATAATAATATGAAAAAGTTTTTAGCAATTCTTATGGCACTTGTAACTCTTCTTTCCTTTGCTGCCTGCGGCGGCAAGGAAGAGCCCGAAACAACAACGCAGGCTCCCGTTGAAACCACCGAAGCTCCCACAGAGCCTGCTGTTCCCGAAAAGGCTATTGTTGAAAAGGATTCAGGCGTCGGCCCCGTTATTCTTTCAAACAGCGATCTTTCATTTAAAATTCCCGAAGGCTTCGGCTATTACATTGACGATGCATACAAGAATGAAGACGGCACCATATTCCAGGTTATTGTTGACCTCAAAAATGCAGACGGCAATAGAATCGGTGAGCTTCTTATCAACAACAGCGGCGGTCTTGAAAGCGCTGATGAATATGCAAATAGCACTATTGATGAGTACAAGGACAGCGAATCGATAACAGTA
>JAZSBC010000038.1:0-4394 GCA_045602245.1 Acutalibacteraceae bacterium
TGCTTATTGAAGCGTATTGGTTTGCCTATAGAAATAATTGATGAATTTTGCAAAACTAAGATTTTAAAATAAAGGAGATATACGGATGATCACCACCGAAAAACGATTTGTAGAAGATATTGAATCCTTCTTTCTCTCTCCTTCGGGCGGATACACCAAAACCGCCGATAAATATGACGCAAAACTCGGTTTATACGTTGATACCCTTATCGAGTTTATTCAGAAAACCCAGCCCAAGGAATGGGCAAGGTTTGTTAATCAGAATTCCGTTGACCCCGTGCGTAAATTCTGCCTCGCATTCAACAATGCCTGCGATGCGGACGGACTTCTCTATGTCCTTCGCCACGGTTTCAAGCACAGAGGCATAACCTTCCGTGTCTGCTATTTCAAGCCCGAATCCGCTCTAAATCAGACCGCAGGTGCACTCTATGCAAAAAACATTGTCAACTGCGTGCGTCAGTGGCATTATTCCGCAGAGAATAACAAATCAGTTGATATGGTGCTCGTCCTCAACGGCATTCCCCTTTTCGCTTTTGAACTTAAAAATCAGTATACGGGTCAGAACGTCAACAACGCCAAAGTGCAATGGATGGAAGACCGTGACCCCAGAGAAATCTGTTTCCAGTTCAATAAGCGTATTTTAGCCTATTTCTGCGTTGACCACTATGAAGTGTGGATGGCAACAAAGCTCGCAGGCAATAAAACATTCTTCCTGCCCTTCAATCAGGGCTCAAACGGTGCAGGCTCCGACGGCGGTAAGGGTAACCCCGCAAACCCCGACGGTTATCCCACCGCATATCTCTGGGAAAACGTTTTCCAAAAAGAAAGCATGATGGATATTATTCAGAAATTCATCCATCTCAAAGACGGCAAAACACTTATATTCCCTCGTTTCCATCAGCTCGACGTTGTCAGAAAACTCCTTGCCCACGTTTCCGAAAACGGTTCGGGTCATAACTATCTGATTCAGCACAGCGCAGGCTCGGGCAAATCTAACTCAATCGCTTGGACTGCCTACCGACTTGCATCGCTTTTCAGCGCAGAAAACAAACCCGTTTTCAGCAGCGTTATTGTTGTAACAGACAGAACAGTTCTTGATGCTCAGCTTCAGGAAACAATATCTTCGTTTGATCACACTCTCGGTGCGGTTGAAACAATCGGCGAAGATAAAACCTCAAAGAATCTCCGTGACGCCATAAACGACGGTGTGCGTATAATCGTAACAACCCTTCAGAAATTCCCTGTTATATATCAGGAGGTTGAAAACACCGCAGGCAGAAATTTTGCAGTTATCGTTGATGAGGCTCATTCATCACAGACGGGTAGTTCTGCACTTAAGCTCAAAGCAGCTCTTGCCGATACGGAAGACGCCCTGCGTGAATATGCAGAAATCGAAGGTAAAACCGAAGCGGAACTTGACCCGAATGACAAGCTGATGAACGAAATGCTTGTTCACGGTAAACATAAGAATCTCTCGTTCTTTGCGTTCACTGCAACTCCCAAGGATAAAACCCTTGAGCTTTTCGGCGGGGAATATTCCGACGGATCGTTCCATCCGTTCCACATATACAACATGCGTCAGGCAATAGAAGAAGGCTTCAATCACGACGTTCTTCAGAACTATATGACCTATGACACCTGCTTCAGAATTGCCAAAACAACGCCTGATAATCCGGATGTTCCGTCAAGCCGTGCGGCAAAGATCATCCGCAAATTCCAAGAGCTTCATCCCTATAACATCAGTCAGAAGGCTCAGATTATCGTTGAAACGTTTAGAGAAACAACAAGGCATAAAATAAACGGCAGAGCCAAGATGATGGTTATAACCTCATCAAGACTTGCCGCCGTAAGATATTATCACGAGGTCAAGCGATACATAGAAGAACAAGGATATGACGACGTTCAGATTCTTGTTGCTTTTTCGGGTGCTGTTGAAGACGGCGGCGTTGAATACACCGAGCCGAAGCTCAACAAGCGTGCAGACGGCACAAGCATTGCCGAATCGCAGACTAAAGCTGAGTTTAACAAGAATTTCAACGTTCTTATCGTTGCTGAAAAATATCAGACAGGTTTCGACGAACCGCTTCTTCACACAATGATTGTTGATAAGAAGCTCAAGGGAGTTAAGGCTGTTCAGACTCTGTCCCGCCTTAACCGTACCTGTGAGGGTAAGGTTGACACGTTTGTGCTTGACTTCATCAACACAAAAGAGGATATTCTTGATGCGTTCCAGCCTTTCTATCAGGAAACATATCTTGAGCAGGAAGTTAATGCAGACCTTATCTACAAAACGCAGAAAGAGCTTCGCGGATTTGCTATTTACAGCGATAACGATATAGAAGCGTTTGAAAGAGTATATGTACAGGGTTCAACAAAGCAGGATGCAAAATCAATGGGCAAAATGTCCAGCACATTGAAACCAGTTGCAGACCGCTATAACCTCAAATCTCCCGACGAGCGTTATCAGTTCCGCAGACAGCTCCGCAGTCTTATCAAGTGGTACGGTTTTGTATCACAGGTCAGCAGAATGTTTGATAAGGAACTGCACAAGGAATACCTCTTCTGCTCATATCTCATCAACTTTATCCCTGCAGATCCGGTTGCTAAAATTGACCTTGACGGTAAACTGAAGCTTGAATACTACAAACTCCAGAAAACATTTGCAGGAGCTATTGAACTCCAGAAAGAAAAAGGAAAATATGAGCCTGCAAAGCAAAAGGGTGCTATGGGTATAGAATCCAAAGAACCGCTTGATGAAATCATTGAAAAGATTAATGAGAAATTCAAAGGCCAATTCACAAGCGGCGATAAAGTTGTATTCAAGGCTCTTTATTCAAGGCTTATTGGGGACGAAAAGCTTGCCAAAGATGCAGCAAGCTCCGATCCGCAGATATTTACCGAAAGCATCTTCCCGAAGGTTTTCGGTGAAGCTGCACAGGATAGCTATATGGAAGAACAGGAAGCATACGCTTCAATCTTTGAGGATCAGCATAAGTACAACGCTATAATGAGTGCTCTTGCGGAAATTATTTACCGAGAGCTGAGAAAGAAAAAATAAAGTATGCCCAGTATTAATGAAACACTTTTAAGATTGAAAAAGTCGGATTTCCGTGCGAGGTTTCACCTGACAGAAAAGGATAAGGCTTATATTGCCCAAAAGGGAATGGATACCATAAGAAAACACGCAAAGGAGTTTGTCCGCACACGTCTTGCGCCTGCTTATCCGCCTAACGACGGTAAGCAGACTCCGATGCGCGGTCATCCCGTGTTTGTGGCACAGCATGCTTGTGCCTGCTGCTGCCGTGGATGCCTTGAGAAATGCTACAAAGTTCCGCAAGGCAGAGAACTGACCGATGTTCAGCAAGAAAAGATTGTAAATCTTTTGATGTGTTGGATTAAGCAGGAGTTCCATTATTGATTCTAATGATTGAAACATACTATTTTATGTGGTATAATATTACTATCAATTGTGTGAGGCAGAATAAATGGTACTTGAAAATAAATTAGGAATAACCAGTGCACCTGAACTTGCTGAAGCTGAAGAAAGAATCAGCAAGAAAAAGGCGGTAGAGCTTTTTGAAAGCGGTACATTGGACAGACTTGAACCCGGTAAGGTTTCTTCACTGAAATCTATCCATAAATACATTTTTGGCGATATTTATCCTTTTGCCGGAGAAATCCGTACAGTAAATATAGCCAAGGGTAATTTCCGCTTTGCACCCGTGATGTATCTCGAAGCTTCGCTTGAAAATATTGAGAAAATGCCTCAATCAACATTCGATGAAATCGTTGAGAAGTATGTGGAAATGAATATCGCTCATCCGTTCCGTGAAGGTAACGGCAGAAGCACTCGCATATGGCTTGACTGCATTCTCAAAAAAGAAATCGGCAAGGTTGTCGACTGGAGTCAGGTTGATAAAGAGGATTATCTTCTTGCAATGGAGCGTAGCCCTATAAGAAATATTGAAATCAAGCACGTTCTCAAAAATGCACTTACCGATAGAATTAATGACCGTGAGGTCTTTATGAAGGGTATTGACCACAGTTATTATTACGAAGGCTATACGACATATAAAGCAGAAGAACTATAAATTTCATTATTTGAGCTCTGATTTTGAATCAGGGCTCTTTTTCTGTCCGGGTGTAAATTGTTATCGATTTGTGCGCGGATTGTACGTAGTCTGTACGTATTTATGTTGTATGCTGTTTTTTGTCGGAAGACAAAACAACACGAAAGGACAGATAAGATGGTAAATGAAACTATCAATAAGTTAAACGAAGAATACGGGATTGACAAAGAAAGCATTCAAAGGGCTATGTTCAAATTTATCGCCCCTGCTCCGGTGCCGTATGCTGTGTTGGAAATGACACGCAGACAAACGAAATTTTCTTCA
>JAZSBC010000039.1:0-10368 GCA_045602245.1 Acutalibacteraceae bacterium
TCATTTTTCATTTTATAAACCGTTCAGAAAAAGAACAAATCCGAACCCTTCGCCGATTGGCATAAGGTTCGGATTTATACTGTATGGTGCCGATGGCGGGGGGTCGAACCCGCACGGTATCGCTACCAACGGATTTTGAGTCCGTCACGTCTGCCAATTCCATCACATCGGCAAATCAGCTTTTTTATTATAGCGTAAGCGAACTCAAAAATCAAGTGTTATATTAATTTTATTTATTACTTTTTAATTCTTTTAATAACCATTATCGCAATTATAAAAATAATAACCGAAGCAACAAACGTTGCAACAGTTTCAAACCACGACACACCTGAAGAAACAACAATGGACGTAGGTCCGTCTGCGCCGCCGATTATTGAAACTGAAGATGCAGGCGAAATAACATATATAATTTGAATAAGAAAAAATATTGAAAAAGCAAGAAAGATTGATGAAATAATAATCAAACACACAGCTGTAACTGTCATCCAAATACGGCGGGTTTTTGTGTTTTTATCAGCCATCATTGAATTAAGATTTTCCAATTTCCGGCTGATTTTTTCGAGTTCAGATTTTGTATCGGTTTCTTCAATACTTTCTCCCAAAAGCTTACTTACAGGCACTTCCAAAACATCAGATAGTAGTATAAGCATTTCAGAGTCAGGAACAGATAAATTCTGTTCCCATTTTGATATCGTTTGCCTCACAACATTAAGTTTTAACGCAAGTTCTTCCTGAGACATACCTTTTTCTTTTCTGTAATATTTGATATTTTCACTAAGCATAACATCGCCTCCTGATGAAAATTATATCAAAAATCTACTGTTGCAGCAAGCAACGGAAATTAACATTATAAAAAACGGTGCCTCATACGAGACACCGTTAAAATATTTATCTGCCTGATGTTGCCGAACTCTTGAGAGTAACGTCGTGGTAGCCGCCTTCAACAATGCTTGTTGCCGAAACAACTGTAAGCTTCGCGTTCTTCTGAAGATCGGGAATATTGAGAACACCGACATTACACATCGTTGACTTAACCTTATAAAGGCTCTTTGCAACGTTGTCGCTGAGCGAACCTGCATAGGTAACGTATGAATCAACGCCTTCTTCAAAGCTGAGCTTTGCTTTGCCGCCAAGGTCATATCTCTGCCAGTTTCTTGCTCTGTTGGAGCCTTCACCCCAATATTCTTTAACGTATACGCCGTTAACAAGAAGCTTATTTGTGGGGCTTTCGTCAAATCTTGCAAAGTATCTGCCGAGCATAAGGAAATCAGCGCCCATTGCAAGAGCAAGAGTCATATGGTAATCGTGTACGATACCGCCATCTGAACAAATAGGAACGTAAATACCTGTTTCGGCATAGTATTCATCTCTTGCAGCAGCAACTTCGATAAGGGCTGTTGCCTGACCTCTGCCTATACCCTTTGTTTCACGGGTAATACAGATTGAACCGCCGCCGATACCGACTTTAACAAAGTCTGCACCTGCTTTAGCAAGGAAAAGGAAGCCTTCGCGGTCAACAACGTTACCTGCACCAACCTTAACCTTATCGCCGTACTTTTCACGGATGAATGCAAGAGTCTGCTCCTGCCATACGGTATATCCTTCTGAAGAGTCGATACAAAGAACGTCTGCACCCGCTTCAACAAGTGCGGGAACTCTCTTTTCATAGTCAAGAGTATTGATACCTGCACCGACAATATAGCTTTTATTAGCGTCAAGAAGCTCCTGAGGATTGTCTTTGTGCTGTGAGTAGTCCTTACGGAATACAAAATAAAGAAGATTACCGTTTTTATCAACGATGGGAAGTGAATTGAGTTTATTATCCCAGATAATATCGTTTGCTTCCTTGAGGGTGGTGCTTTCCGGTGCGGTGATAAGTTTTTCCAAAGGAGTCATAAATGATGAAACGGGAGTTTCAAGCGCCATTCTGCTGACTCTGTAATCTCTGCTTGTAACAACGCCGAGAAGCTTACCGTTGGGGCCGCCGTTATCGGTAACAGCCATAGTGCTGTGACCTGAAACTTCAATAAGATCAAGCACTTCAGCAAGAGTAGAATCGGGCTTGAGATTGGAATCGCTGACAACAAAACCTGCTTTATAATTCTTTACCCTGGAAACCATAGCAGCTTCGTCTTCAATGGACTGTGAACCGTAAATAAACGAAATGCCGCCTTCTTTTGCAAGAGCAATGGCAAGAGTATCGTTTGAAACAGACTGCATAATTGCAGAAACAAGAGGAATGTTAAGGCTGAGAGGACATTCTTCTTCGCCCTTTCTGTACTTAACAAGAGGTGTTTTGAGATTTACGTTTGCGGGGATGCATTCCCTCGAGGTATAGCCCGGAATAAGAAGATATTCACTGAATGTTCTTGAGGGCTCCTGACAATAAATGGCCATTTAAATCACTCCTTTTGGAAATTTCGGCCGCCGGAAAAAGTCAGCCGAGTATATAAAATGTATTTTACAATAATCTTTTAAAAATGTAAAGACATAAAATGAAATTTATCTGCAAAATTCTGTAACATAATTGTTTATACAGTTGTTTATAATTTCAATAGCAGCTTCTCTGTTGCGAACTTCATCAACAACGGTTTCTTTTGCTTCAAGATTTTTATAAACCGAGAAGAAATGAGTCATCTCATCAAAAACGTGAGAAGGAAGCTCACTTATATCTCTATAAGTATTATAGTTGGGGTCATTGAACGGAATGGAAATAATCTTTTCATCCATTTTTCCGCTGTCTTTCATAGTAATAACGCCAATGGGATAACAGCGAACAAGCGTCATCGGGTCAATTTTTTCGCTGCAAATAACAACAACGTCAAGAGGGTCTCCGTCATCGCCGTAAGTTCTGGGAATAAATCCGTAGTTTGCAGGATAATGTGTTGAAGTATAAAGAATACGGTCAAGCATAAGATAGCCTGTATCCTTATCAAGTTCATATTTCTTTTTGCTGCCTTTTGTTATTTCAATAACAGCCATAAAATCTTCCGGAGTTATTCTTTTAGGGCTGACGTCATGCCATATATTTCCCATATTTTCATCTCCTTAAACTTTTTTATATGTTGTAAAACGGAATTTTACTCCGTTATGTTCCTGTTCATCGCCTTCGGATACAACTTTCCAATCAGACGTTTCATCAAGATTAGGGAAAAACTTATCGGCAGGCTTTGAAGTATCGACTTTTGTAACGTATGCGGTATCGCAATACGGCAAAAGCTGTTCATAAACCGATGAACCGCCGATAACATAAACAGTATCGGAGTCATACCTTTCAAGCTGTTTAAAAAGTTCATCTGTTGAGTGACAAACAATAACATCCGGAACACACCAGTTTTTATCGGTTGTGAGAACGATATTGACTCTGTTAGGCAAAGCTTTTTTTCCGGGAAAAGTAAGAAAAGTTGAACGACCCATCACAACAACGTTACCTGTTGTTTTATTTTTAAAAAACTTCATATCTGCAGGAATATGATTGATCAAAGAATCGCCCATTCCTATTGCCCAGTTTTTATCTGCATTAACAATAACTTTCATTTTTTACCTCTTCTTAAATTGCAACGGGAATTTTTTCGCTGAAATCGTGATACTTATAGTTCTCAAGTGAGAAACTGTTCTTTGTAAACTGATAGAAATCGGTTATGCTTTTATCCATAACAAATTCAGGCGCATCATAGGGATCGCGGCTGATAAGCTCTTCAATGATAGGAATATGACGATCATAAATATGAGCATCGGCAATAACGTGAACAAATTCACCTGCTTCAAGTCCGCTTACCTGAGCCATCATATGAACAAGCGCTGCATACTGGCATACGTTCCAAGCGTTTGCGGCAAGCATATCCTGAGAGCGCTGATTAAGAATAGCGTTGAGTTTGTTACCTGAAGTGTTAAACGTCATACTGTATGCGCAAGGATAAAGAGCCATTTCGTTCAAATCCTGATGAACGTATATATTGGTTATAATTCTTCTGCTCTGGGGGTTATTCTTGAGGTCGTAAAGAACTCTGTCAACCTGATCCATATCCCCTTCTCTGTAATGATGCTTAACGCCAAGCTGATAGCCGTAAGCTTTACCGATGCTTCCGTTTTCATCTGCCCAGGAATCCCAAACGTGGCTGCCCAGATCGTTGATATTATTGGATTTCTTCTGCCATATCCAGAGAAGTTCATCAACGGCGCTTCTGATAAAAGTTTTTCTGATTGTCTGCGCAGGGAATTCTTTGCTTAAATCATAACGGTTAACAACGCCGAATTTTTTAACTGTATGCGCAGGTGTACCGTCTTCCCATCTGGGTCTGACGTCAAGCTCTGTATCCCAAAAACCGTTCTGTAAAATATCTTTACAAGTATCTATAAACACTTTATCTGCAAAGCTCATTTTGTTTTCCTCCCATATTCACAAAGCCCTTGTTCAAAATTAACACCGAAACGGGTATCTGTACCCGCTTCAAAAGTTCTTTTTATTGCGGAACACGTAAAATCAAGCGCAATTTCAGCACTTTCATATATTGATTTTCCGTTAAGATATGCACCAATTAAAGAAGATGCAAAAATATCACCCGTACCGTAGTATATACCGGAATATTTTTCAGAGAAGCGGTAGAAAACATTTCCGTTTTTTTCACATACGGCGCAACCGATATCATCATTTTTAAACGAAACTCCGGTAAGAACAACTTTCGAAGGTCCGAGTTCAAGCAAACGATGCATTATGCTTTCAATGTATTCTTCACTATAAGGCGGTTCAACGTATTCTTCGCCGAGAAGAAAGGCGGCTTCCGTAAGATTCGGAACAATTATATCGGCTTTTTTGCAAAGCAAAATCATTTCACTGGCAAAATCATCATCAAACGTTGTGTACATTCTGCCGCAATCAGCCATTGCAGGGTCAACAAATACAACGGTGTCGGCATTTTTGAATTCATCAATAAACGAACATACGATATCAACCTGCTCAGTTGAGCCGAGAAAACCGCTGTATATACCGTCAAAGGTTATTCCGAGAGATTTCCAATGCGACGAAAACGGAACCAAATCTTCCGTAAGATCACGGTATGTAAATCCTTTTATGTTACCCGTATGCGTTGAAAGAACGGCGGTGGGCATTGCCGCGGCTTCAATTCCCGCGGCGGAAATTATAGGTATGGCTGCAGTCAGCGAACATTTGCCAATGCCTGAAATATCATGAATACAAGCAACGCGCTTCTGATCGTTCATACAGCAATCCCACCTTCCGATTTATATTTAAATTATTATACTCTAATTAATAGTTTTTTTCAACATTAAAAAATTTTTCGTAAAAAATCACGTTCACACACGCAAATGTTTGTTTAATTTTGTTTATTGCGTAAAAAACACTTTACATATTATTAAAAAAATGGTATTATATTTAAATCAAATGTCACAGATGTGACAAAAGCAAGGAGAAATCAATTATGAAAAAAACTGCAACAAAAATCGTAAGCATTCTTCTTGTGTTTACCCTTCTTTTCAGCGGTGCTGCTTCAATGGGCACAGCATCAGCTGCAGATATCGGCAAAACACTTGAAAATGTAGGTCTCGGCATCATTGAAACAATCTTTACTGCACTCGTGGGCGGTATCAACCTTATCGTACCCGACAGCAAAGACTTTGTTGACGTTGATGACAGAGTTGTTGAGAATTTCTACGAAGGCACAGGCGAGTGGAAAAAAGAAGCCGCTCCCAATGCCCAGTGGAAACTCGGCCACGCAAACTCATCGCTTATCCCCGATGATCTCAGAGAATCAGTTAAAAACGGAACAAAATCAGGCTACTATCTCGGCGGTTTCATTGATCCCAACAACGGTATGGTTAACGAAATCGAAGAAATCATTGACGATATGCAGATCAGAGCTATCGCTGTTGAAGACGGCTCAGGCAGCGGCGTAGCACTTTTCGCAAATATCGACTGCATCGGTTTCTCAAACGGTGATATCAAAGAAATCCGCAAGCGTGTTGAAGCTATGAAACTTGGCGTTGAATTCAACAGCATAAATATTTCTTCAACACACACTCACAGCTGTATTGACACTCAGGGTCTCTGGACCAATCTCTTCCCCAAACTCTTCAAAAATCTTGCACTTTCATATCTCCCCTTTATTGAAAAGGAAAGAGGCGCAAACGCCGAATATATGGAGTTTGTTTATGAAACTGCAGCAAACACCCTCGCTGAAGCCGTAAAAGATATGAGACCCGGTACACTTACATATGCTGTAAAAGAAATCGGCGACGAAGAAAACTCATATTTTAACAACAAAAACAGAAGCCAGTCAACATCTCTTATGACTGATCTTTCAAGATTTGTTTTCACTCCCGATGACGGCACAACTCCCACAATGATCGTTAACATCGCTGCTCATCCCGACGTTGCAGGTCTTCCCGTTAACGAAATTGACAACGGCAGAGACCTTTCAGGCGACTATATTTACTATCTTGGCAAAAAGATCGAAGAAAAGGGCTATAACTTTATGTTCTTCAACGGTGCTATCGCAGGCATCTACGAAGGCAGAGGCCCTGCAGGCGATGGTGTTCCCACAGAACGCAGATACGAAGAAACTCTCCGTTACGGCTATGAAATTGCAAACATCGCTCTCAATCTCACAAACACTGTTGAACAGATTGAAGCAAATATGACCGAAGCCGAAAAAGCTCAGATAGAAGAAGAAAAGAAAATCGGCGGCGAGCATTATACACTCTGGTACGAAAACTGGAAGCCTGCAACAGAAACAGTTGTTGAACCCAACCTCAATATCATCAACAAGGAAGTTAAGATTAAGGTTACCAATCCCCTTATTCAGCTTGTAGGCAAGCTCAATCTTGTTAACTACACAGTTTGCAAAGACGGATTCAGCTATTACATCTTCGCTGAAATCGGTTATATGGAAATGGGCGACGTTAAAGTTGCATTCCTTCCCGGCGAAATTGTTCAGGACCTTGTTTGCGGCGGCAACTCACTTACAGCTGACGGTTCGTTCTCAGGCAAAGACTTTGAATATGCAACAATCTATGAACTCTTCGGTGAAGACACAATCTGCTTCGGTCTTATGAACGATGCTATCGGATACGTTGTTCCCGATAACGACTATTCAATGTCACTCCTCGGCGACCACTATCAGGAAATGATTTCTCTCGGTAAATACGCAGGTTCTTCAATGCTTAAAGGATTTGCTGAAATAGCAGACGAAATTAAATAAACAACAAGGGGCGGTTTATCCGCCCCTTAATTTATTATTTTAATATATTTTTTTATAAACCATAATATTGTTCCTTCTTTAAATTTCCTATGCACTGTATCTGTAAATTTACTATACTCAGGATAAAATCAAAACAGCAATAACAGATTATGAAATAATCTTTTTTCAAACACTCACCCCAATATCATTATATTACAGATAGATTTTTATCTCAATATTCCAAATATAATTTTATTGCTATTTGACAAAAAATCAGCTGAATGATATAATTACAAAATGTAAATTCTCGGAATTTTCAGGTGAAAAAATGAAGAAAAACGTTTATTATGTTCAGGTCAGTGCTGTTTACGGCGAATCCGTAAAAACAGCATATCTCCCCTACGCTTCGGGCTGCCTTGCAGCTTATGCGTGGGAAGACCGAACAGTTGCCGAAAACTATAATCTCGGCAGATTCATATTTATCAGAGAAAACATTGATAATGCAATCAATTCGCTGAACGATCCCTTCCTTGTCGGCTTTTCTTCTTATATCTGGAATATGGAATACAACAAAGAATTTGCCCGAAAACTAAAACTCAGATACCCTGAATGTATAATTGTTTTCGGGGGTCACAACGTAAATCCCGACGGCAGTAATCTTAACGAAATGCCCTATTGCGATATTATAATTCACGGTGAAGGCGAAGAACCGTTCAAAGCGCTTCTTCTTGCTGTTTATGAAAACAAGCCGCTTTCTTGCATCAACAATATTTCTTATCGTGAAAACGGAGAAATAATATCAACACAAAAAACTGCACCCGGCAATATCGAAAACTATCCTTCTCCGTATCTTTCGGGCTGTTTTGATTCAATTATTGATGAATCGGGTATTACGCCATCTGTAATTTGGGAAACTAACCGAGGATGCCCCAACAGATGCGCATTCTGTGATTGGGGTGAACTCAAATCAAAAGTCCGTCATTTTCCTATGGAAAGAATCAGTGCGGAACTTGATTGGATGGTTAAAAATAAAGTCGAATATGTATATTGTTCAGATGCAAACTTCGGCCTTTTTCCAAGAGATACCGAAATTGCCGATATGATAATCAATAATCGTAACGCTTACGGTTATCCGCAGGTGTTCAAAACAAACTATACCAAAAACCGCGATGACGTGGTTTTTGAAATAAGCCAAAAGCTGATAAAAGAAAACATCGGAAAATCCCCAACTCTTTCATTCCAGAGCCTTTCAGCCGACGTGTTAAAAAACATCGGCAGAAGTAATATGGAGCTTGAGCATTTCAAAAATCTTATGGCAAAATACAACAAGGCAGACGTACCCGTTTATTCTGAACTTATTCTCGGTCTGCCCGGTGAAACCTATGATTCTTTTGCAAACGGAATCTGCACTCTTATTGATTGCGGACAGCATACCTGCATTGGAATATATCCCTGTGAGCTTTTGCCCAATTCACAGCTTGCAAATCCGGATTATATGAAAAAACACGGCATTGAAACTGTCAGAACACCTTTCAGCCAATATCATTGCAAACCGAATTCGGATGACGTGAGCGAACTGTCAAATATCATTGTTTCAACCAAAACAATGAACATTGAAGATTGGCGGCGTTCGTTTATTTTTTCAATCTGTGTTCAAGCGTTTCATAATCTCGGGCTTACAAGAGCTGTTGCAATTTATCTTAAGCACGAAAAGAACATAAATTACAAATTCTTTTATGAAAAATTTATTGAATGGCTCGACCTTCAGTCTGATACATCGGTGAGCGGAGGCGCTTATTCACATCTCAAACAGCTTACTTTTGACGTCAGCACGGGTAAAGGAACATTCTCCGTTCCTTACGGAGAAAACGAAATAATAACCTGGAGTTTCGAAGAATATATTTTCTTCCGTCTTGCAAGAAATCTCGATGCATTTTACGGCGAATTTATTGAATTTGCAAAAACATTTGATATTGAAGACGAAGTATTCGATTCACTGATTTCGTATCAGAAAAATATTATTAAACAACCGTTCACAGGCTGCTGCCAAATAAAAAGCCATTATGATTTCTACGGTTATTTCAGCAGAATTTATTCTGATACATACTCGCCGCTTGTCAAAAAAGAAACCGTTCTTCAGATTGAAGGCGAAGCTTATGACGGATGGGATAATTATGCAAGATTCTGTATATGGTACGGCAGACGGGATGATGCTCAACTGTACACAGGAAAGAAAAATACTGTTAAAAAAACATAAAAAAGCATCTCTTCAATTATGAAGGGATGCTTGTTTTTTATTTGAGTTTTTCCCATTCCAGAGGCTTGAAGCCAATAAGGATAAAGTTATCAGACACAACAATCGGTCTTTTGACAAGCATACCGTCTGACGCAAGAAGCCTGAGCTGTTCATCTTCCGTCATTGTTTCAAGCTTATCTTTAAGCCCCATTGATTTATAAAGTAATCCGCTTGTATTGAAAAATTTTTTCAAAGGAAAACCGCTTCTTACATACCATTTTGAAAGCTCTTCATAAGTAGGATTTTGTTCCTTGATATTTCTGTCTGTATATTCGATTTTATTGTCATCCAACCATTTTTTTGCTTTCTGACAAGTTGTGCATTTCGGATATTCAATGAATAAATACATCAGAATTCCTCCTTGATTTTCGTGAGAATATCATCATCTGCAGGGCAGAATCTGTATTGCGGAATTTCCTCGGGTGTTATGCATTTTATATCATTATGCTCAAGTTTTTGAGGAACACCGTCAACTATTTCGGCATTAAAAAGAGTAAGATGAATTGTTATATCAGGATACTCGTGGTCAACCTCCGCAAATATATCACCAACCCTTACTGTTACACCGATTTCTTCACGGCATTCACGAATCAATGCTTCTTCAAGTGTTTCACCTTTTTCAACTTTTCCTCCGACAAATTCCCATTGATATGCTCTTGTTTTAGTAATAGGTCTTTGAAAAATCATAAATCTGTTATCATCTCTTATTAATGCTGCAACAACCTGAACCATATAAATCACTTCCGTTTTATGATATAAATAATTTAAATTATTTTTTTGAAATTGTCAACCAAATAAACAAATTTTAAAATAAAGTCTTATACAAAATGCACATATTAAATTCACAACTTATATTATGAATTGTGCCATTAAATG
>JAZSBC010000040.1:0-5163 GCA_045602245.1 Acutalibacteraceae bacterium
GTTGAATGGACACAGCGCAGAGGTATTTCGGTTGAATCCATCGCACTTAATCCGATTACTCTCACTCCCGAAGATATGCAGAAGATTAATCAGATGGAAGATGCTGCAACAATGGGTTCAAATCCGTTTATGATGGCAGGCAGAATGACGGACGCTCAGGCAAATGCTATGGAAGCGGCAGCAAACAATCCCAACGGAGCAATGATGGGCTTTATGGGAATGAATATGGCAATGGGTGCAAACGGCAACTTCAACCCTGCGGCAATGTATCAGGCAGGAATGCAGCAGCAACAGCAGATGGCACAGCAGCAGGCTGCTGCGGCACCTGCACAGGCAACTCCCGCAGCACCTGCAAACGGTTGGAAGTGTGCTTGCGGAGCAACCGTAAGCGGTAACTTCTGCACAGAATGCGGTGCAAAGAAGCCTGCCGAAGAAGGTTGGACCTGTTCCTGCGGTTCGGTAAACAAAGGCAAATTCTGCCCTAACTGCGGCGGCAAGAAGCCTGAAGGCGCACCTCTTTATCAGTGCGACAAATGCGGTTGGAAACCCGAGGACCCCCACAATCCTCCCAAGTTCTGCCCTGAATGCGGCGACATCTTCAACGAAAGCGATGCTAAATAATTAAATTGTAATAAATATTTATTTTAAAGGAGAAAATTATTATGGGACTTTTTGATAAGAAATTTTGTGACATCTGCGGTGAAAAAATAGGACTTCTCGGCAACAGAAAGCTTGAAGACGGCAATATGTGTAAGGATTGTGCAAAGAAGCTTTCACCCTTCTTCAGCGACAGAAGAAGCTCAACAATCGACGAAATCAAGCAGCAGCTTGCTTACAGAGAGCAGAACAAGGTTGCTCTTAAGTCTTTCAGACCTAATCTTACTTTCGGTGACGGCAAGAAGATTTACGTTGATATGGCTAACGGAAACTTTGTTGTTTCATCTCTCAGCCCCAATAACTGGGATGACGAGAATCCCGACGTTATGGCTCTTTCCTCAATTATGAGCTGCAACCTCAAGATTGATGAGGATAAGGACGAAATTTATACTCAGGGCAAAGACGGTCAGAGAGTAAGCTACAATCCTCCCAGATATAAGTTCTACTATAACTTTATCCTTGAATTTATGGTAAATAATCCCTATTTTGACGATTTCAGAGTTCAGCTCAATACGTTCCGCATTGAGGGTATGGGCACAATGGAATACAACAAATATCAGCAGATGGCTATGGAAGTTATCAACACACTCACTCCCGGCAGAGGCGGCGCAATGCCCAATATGATGAATGGCGGTATGGGTATGAATAACGGTATGCCTATGAATAACGGTATGCCTATGAATCAGGGTTATGCTCCCGCAAACGCTTACGGTCAGCCTCAGGCAAATCCCTATGCACAGCAGAACCCCTACGGTCAGCCTCAGGCAAACCCCTACGCACAGCAGAATCCTTACGGTCAGCCTCAGGCTAACCCCTACGCACAGCAGAATCCTTACGGTCAGCCTCAGGCTAACCCCTATGCACAGCAGAATCCTTATGCACAGCAGCAGCCTAATCCCTATGCACAGCAGCCCGCACAGGCTCCTGTTGCACAGAACTGGGTTTGCCCCGCTTGTAACGCAATGAATGACAGCGGTGCATTCTGCGCTTGCTGCGGAACTCCTAAGGCTAACTGATGAATAACAGAATGAAAGTTGCGATAACCGTGATTTTGATCGGTGCTGTTGCCGTTGCCGCAGTGTTCGGAGTGTGGTATTACAAAGCAAAGTTTTATGTGCCCGATAAAGGCGGAATGGAGCGAGATTTATCCGATACGGTTATTTCCTGCTCCTATTCCACGGGCGGTGGAATGAACGGCGGCTCAATGAGTATGAGAGTTTTCCTTAACGAAAACAACGAGGTCTGGTTTGAATATTATAATCAGCCGTTTATCGGAGCAGAGGAAGAGTCTGCAAGCTATCAGATTGACAATACTGCCATTGAACAGATACGGCAGAAATGCAGCGAATACGGTGTTCTCGGCTGGGGTGAGCTTGAATTGAGCGAATTACAGCTTCTTGATGCACCTACAACCTCTGTAAGATTTGTTTACGGCGACAACGAATTTTACTCTGTTAGTTCAGACTATGACCTTCCCGAACAAGGATACGGTTTCTTTTCAGCGTTCTACGAAATACTTGAACAATATAAAACGCAAGGAGGTAATTAACCTTGTCAGCAATAACTGAACAGAAATGTCCGCATTGCGGCGGTGCAGTCGAATTCAACGTCGGCGCACAAAAGCTCAAATGTCCCTATTGTGATGCAGAATTTGATATTGCCGCCATGCAGCAGGCAGAAGAATTCGCAGCCAATACGGTTGAACAGATTAACTGGAATTCGCAGGGCAGTCAGTGGGGTGCAGGTGAAACAGACGGAATGAGCGTTTATGCCTGCAAATCCTGCGGAGGTGAAATAGTTGCAGATGCAACAACGGGTGCAACAAGCTGTCCCTACTGCGGCAATCAGGTCGTTATGCAGGGCCAATTCTCGGGTGCACTCAAACCCGACCTCGTAATTCCCTTCAAACTCGATAAAAAAGCCGCGAAGGAAGCTCTCAAAAAGCACTATAAAGGCAAAAAATTTGTGCCGAAGGGCTTCTTTAATGAGAATAAGCTTGAAGAAATCAAAGGCATTTACGTTCCTCATTGGCTGTTCACCTGCGATGCAATCGCAGATGCAGGATATAATGCAAAAAAAATCAGAAGATGGTCAGACGATGACTATTATTACACCGAAACGTCTCATTACGACGTCTACAGAAGCTGTACCATCGGCTTTGATAACGTTCCCGTTGACGGCTCGTCAAAAATGCCCGATGACCTGATGGAATCCATTGAGCCGTTTAATATTGCCGATGCCGTTGATTTTAACACCGCTTATCTTGCAGGTTACCTTGCCGATAAATATGACGTAACGGTTGATGAATGTGTTGCAAGGGCAAACGAAAGAATCAGGCAAAGCTCCGATGATGCTTTGCGTGCTACCGTTACGGGCTATGATTCGGTTGATACATCATACGTCAATATGAATGTTGCAAACGGAATGTATAAGTATACTCTTTATCCCGTATGGCTTCTTACCACAAAATGGGAAGGCAAGCAATATACTTTTGCAATGAACGGGCAGACGGGCAAATTCGTAGGCAATATTCCTACCGATAAAAAGGCTGTTATTAAGGCGTCGCTGCTTCTCGGTGCAGGCATCGGCGTTGTGCTTTACGGCCTGACCTGGCTGATTCAGCTGCTGTAAGGAGGTGCGGAAAATGACTAAAAAAATATTTGCGGTTATTATTGCATTTTTGCTTTGTTTTTCTGTTACGGTTTTCGCATCGGCTTACACAGAACAGTATGTTTTTTGCGATTCTGACGGCTGCCTGAGTACTTCTGAAATTGCCGAGCTTGAGAGCTATGCGCAGGCAATAGAGGAAAACTACGGCTGTTCCGTTATTTTCTGCATAGTAGATGATATCGGCAATTTAACCTGCTATGAATATGCTCAGGAAATCGCTTCGGAATATACCGACGCCGAGGATACGGTTGTTTTTGTTAACGATATTCAGAACAATGTTTATGATTATTATAAATCGGGCAACGCAGAGAGACTTGACGATTCGCTTATTGAAGGAATTTACGGTATATATGATGCGGATAAAAGCTATTTCAACGGTATAAGCAGCTTATATGCCGCAATGGAAGAAACACTTGAAAACGCAGATGAAGAAGAGTTTTATCTCTCTTCAGACGATTCGGAAGACGAAGAACACGAAGCTGCAAAAGAAAAGGAAAAAGGAAAAGTCAGTTTTATCTGGATTCCCATTTGCCTTGCAATCGGAATTCTTATCGGCTTTTTGATTATCAAAGGAATCGCTTCGAAGAACATATCCGTTAAAATGCAGAAGAACGCTACCGTATATACAAGAAGCGGAAGTATGACGGTAACAGGAAGAAGCGATAATTTCCTATATAAAGAAGTCGAGAAAAGAGCAAAGCCCAAAAACAACAATAAACAGTAAACGGGGGAAAAAGATGGCACTTTTTGATATGTTTAAAAGCAAAGCGGAAAACGCAGTTAAAAAGAGCGTTAACAATGCTGTTATGCAGGGAGTCAACAAAGCTTCGTCAGCGGTAAGCAATATGGGCAATAAAAAAGAAAAAATCGTGTTTTCTTCTCTGCCTTCGACCTTTGAGGAATTTACCTCTCTGCCTCAGGCGGCTCTTTCAACTCCGTTTGAAACAGCCGCAATGACAGTTCTTGCTTTTTGTTATTATCCGCAGAACAAAGACCTTGCTTTGCAGATGGTTAATTACCTCAAAGGTCCCAGACCTCTGAGTGGGGGAGATATATCCTTTATTGCGGACAGATTCCGTGACAGCGATTACGTTCCCCGTTCATATTTCGAGGGTTCAACTCCCGCAAACGATTATACACCTGCTGAGCCTTACACAATCATCGTCAGCGAAAGTCCCTATTCATATCAGAATGAGGGATATGCAACACTTTATATCACATCGGGCGGTGCAGACAGTCCCCGAAGTGTTCAGATGCGTAAGGCAAAGGACGGCAAATGGTATCTCTGGGAGCAGTTTATTCTCGTCGGTATCCGTCAGCCCGAAAGCGCAAACCCCTGGGCATAAACGGAGGCAAAACAAATGGAAGCTTTTAACGGAATTCAATTTGACGGTCGTTTTCATACTGAAGTGGTGCAGGGTACATATAAACTGTTTACAGAAGTTAAGTTTACGGCAACTCTTAATTATGAAATTACAGATGTGAATAAATTCAACACTGTGTTCGGCGGTCAGCTTCCCGTTGATATTATAAAAAATGATGTATCACGTGCGGCTGAAATGACCTTCACAAAAATGTTTGCAGACGGCTGTTCTGTTGATGAGCTGGAATATAAGGCAGACACACAGGCTGATTTGATTTTGCAGGACTTCGCAATTGCAGGTTGGGAAGAAAGAGCAGGCATCAGAGCAACCGCAATAAATGATGTGCTTATTGAAATTGACCCCAAAACGGAAAAATTGCTTTCGACAGCTGCGGCGACAAACTCTGTTCCCGTTTCCGCAACCGCACCGGCACCGCAGGGTAACGCTGTCTGGCAATGTGTCTGCGGCAATA
>JAZSBC010000041.1:0-47588 GCA_045602245.1 Acutalibacteraceae bacterium
TGTAAAAGAAATGTAAACAAATTCTTTTTCAGCTTTATTTCAGCAAACGGAGATATTATAATGTGGGCAGGTGAAAATGATGAAAATACTGATAATTGAAGATGAAAAAATCCTTGCCGATTCGCTGAAAACGCTTCTTGAAGGCAAAGGCTTTGAGGTTGAAGCAGTTTATGACGGCGAAACGGGCAAGGAATATGCAGAACTCGGAATATATGATTTGCTGATACTTGATGTTATGATGCCGAAAATGGATGGCTATGAGGTTGCAAGACAGGTGCGCACAAAACGATGCTCAACGCCGATTCTTATGCTTACGGCAAAATCAGAAGTTGAGGACAGAATAAAAGGTCTTAACAGCGGTGCGGATTATTATCTTACAAAACCTTTTGATACCGCTGAACTTCTCGCATGTATTAACGCACTTCTGCGCCGTCAGGGAAATCAGGTTGACGAGCTTGTTTTTGGGAACACCTCACTTGACCTTTCATCGGGCAAACTTATCTGCGGTGAAAAATCCGTTCGTCTTTCCTCAAAGGAATTTGATGTTATGCGTTTGCTTATGCAGTCAAAAGACCGTAATCTTTCAAAGGAAGCTTTGCTTGCAAGAGTGTGGGGATATGACTCGAATGCTGTTGAAAACCACGTTGAGGTATATATCGGATTTCTCCGCAAAAAGCTGAAAAATATCGGTTCCGATATTAGAATAGAGGCAATAAGACGGCTCGGATATCATCTGGAGGTAAACGATGCTTAAAAAACTGAGGATAAAATTCATATGTATCTTTATGATAACCGTAACGGTTATGCTCGGAATAATTTTCGGTACCGTTATAACTCTTACACACAAGAATATTGAAAACCGCAGCATTTCTTCGATGAGGGATATTGCAGTGCCTCCGAAGCCTCACGACAAGCCCGAAAAAGAATTTGAACATATCCCGAAACCGCATTTCAGTCTGATTATCACCCCTGACGGAGAATTTATTGCAGAAGATAACGGTATGTTTGATTTGTCCGATGAAGAATATCTGAACTCCCTTTTTGAATATGCTGAAAGCCGTGACGAGGAAACAGGAATTGTTCCCGATACGTCTTTGCGTTATTTCCGCAACAGAACTCCGATGGGTAACAGCTATATTTTTACCGATGTTTCAGCCGAAGCAGATATGCTTGAAAGTCTTTACAGAACTTGCGTAATCATCGGATTAAGTGCATTGCTGCTTTTCTTTGTAATAAGTATCTTCCTTGCAAAATGGGCAGTGAAACCTGTTGAGGAAGCGTGGAATAAGCAGAAACAATTTATTGCCGATGCATCACACGAATTAAAAACTCCGCTCACGGTCATAACAACGAATGCAGAGCTCATGAAATCTGAAAGCACTGAAGAAAGCAAAGCAAAATTCACTGATAATATTCTCACAATGTCAAAGCAAATGAGAGGACTTGTTGAGAGTATGCTTGAAATTGCAAGGCTCGATAACGGCAGTTTTAAAAAAGAGTTTGCGGTTTTTAATCTGAGCGAAACCGTATCCGATGCAATTCTTCCGTTTGAAGCATTGTTCTATGAGAAAGAGCAGAATTTCACAAGTGAAATTGAATCTGACATCAATATGAACGGCAACGCAGAGCAGATAAAACAGGTTGTTGACATTCTTCTTGATAATGCAAACAAATACGCATCAGAAAAGTCGGAAATAAAGCTGATTCTGAAAAAACAAGGCAGAAATCAATGCAGACTTTCAGTAAGTAACGAAGGCGAAACCATACCCGAAGATGAACTGAAAAACATCTTCAAGCGCTTTTACAGAGGCGACAAAACCCGAAAAATGAATAACAGCTACGGTCTCGGTCTTTCCATCGCTGAAAGTATCGTCACCGAGTATTCGGGCAAAATATTTGCCGAAAGCAAGAACGGAATCAATACATTTAACGTTCATCTGCATACTGTATAAATCTATTTTATAAAACTATAATTTGATGATATTTTATCACGCGATTATCTCGTTGTTTCGATTGAAGCAACGGGATTTTTTGTTGCAAAAGAAAAAGAATCAATTGTAAACTTTCTGTTAACAATCAACTTGTGCCCAACACTATCCTTGACAAAAAAGTTGGTCGGAATTATAATTTTGTTAAACGAACAATTGTTCTTTTGCTGAAACAGAGAATTTTAATTTTTTATAAAAACATAAGCTTCGGAGAAGCGCCGCTTGAAATAATTTTGCGAAAATTTATTTCAATTCCGGGGATTGGGGTTGTCCCCAACAAGCGGCAAGGCGATGGTACGAAAATTTGATTTTTTCAAATTTGGATACCCACTTGCCCTGCTTGCAAAGATAGTGAATGGGTGAAAACCCGAACGGTTTTGCAAGCTGATTTTGGCAAGGTTGTATCCACATTTGCCTTGCTTGCCAATTTAGAGCAAGCAATAAAATAAACAAAATCAGTCAGGCATTTTTACAGTAGCAGCAGTGCTGTTGTAATGTGGGAAATTTATTTTCCATATTTCCACGGCTGCAAATAAAATTCAAATAGAAGGTTGGTGAAAAATGAAAGCAGTAATTTACGCAAGATATTCTTCGGACAATCAGCGTGAAGAATCCATTGAAGGTCAGATTCGTGAATGTACCGAATTTGCCGAGAAAAACGGAATGACTGTTCTGCGAAGTTACATCGACAGAGCGTTCTCCGCAAAGACCGATAACCGTCCTGAGTTTCAGAATATGATTAAGGACAGTGGTAAAAAACTTTTCGATGTTGTGCTTGTCTGGAAGCTCGACAGATTTGCCCGTAACCGATATGACTCCGCAAAATATAAATCGGCGCTCAAGAAAAACGGAGTAAAGGTTGTGTCTGCAACCGAAGTAATCTCCGACGGTGCAGAGGGAATTATTCTTGAATCGGTTCTCGAGGGTTATGCGGAATATTATTCTGCGGATTTGTCCGAGAAGGTTGTCAGAGGTATGACCGAAAATCTTCTCAAAAACAAATTCAACGGTGGAACGATTCCGTTCGGTTATGTAGTCGAAGACCAACATCTGAAAGTTAATCCACTTACCGCACCGTTCGTTCGCAGAGCATTCGAAATGTATAACGAAGGCGCAACGATGAAAGAAATCCGTGACTGGATGAACGAGCATCAGCTGAAAAATCCGAGAGGCAATCCGATGACCTATAACACCGTCGAGCATATGCTCAAAAACAGACGGTATATCGGTGAAGAAAAATTCAGGGATATGGTTATTCCCGATGCACTCCCGGCGATAGTTCCGATGAAACTTTTTCTGCAGGTTCAGGATAAAATTGCGGTGAATAAAAAAGCTCCCGCGCGTCGGAAAGCGGAAGACGATTATCTGCTGACAACAAAACTTTTCTGTGGTTACTGCGGGAAATTTATGATTGGTGAAAGCGGAAAAAGCAGAAACGGAACTGTTCACAGATATTACAAATGTGCAACAATCAAAAACCTGAAAGGGGATTGCAAAAAGAAATCCGTCAAGAAAGATTGGATTGAAGACCTGATAATCAGAAGAACGATTGCAATGCTCAATAACGATGAGGTTATTGATGATATCGTATCAAAACTTTTTGCGTTGCAGGAAAAAGACAGCTCGGAACTTCCGTATTATGAACGTGAACTTGCGGATACCGAAAATTCAATTGATAATTTGCTGAATGCAATACAGCAGGGGATACTTACAAAATCGACAAAAGAACGACTGGAAGAACTTGAAAGCAGAAAAGAACGGCTTGAAATTCTGATAGCTGAAGAAAAGATGATAAAGCCGAAGTTGAGCGAAGAATTTATAAGATTCTATTTGATGAAATTCAGAAGTCTTGATATGGCAAAACTCGCTCACAGAAAAATACTGATAGAAACATTCGTCAATTCGGTATATATTTTTGATGATAAAATAGTAATAACATATAACGCAGATGAGAAAACAGAAACCGTCACTCTGGAGGAGATAAACGGTTCGATTATAGAATGCTCAGGGGCGCCAAAAGAAGAGAATCACTTTCGTGGTTCTCTTCTTTTTTGTTTCTTAAAGAATTCTAATCCGCAACACCGTATCATTAACAACGTGTTGCGGCTGTATAATTCCTTGTTAAAACCTGATATGACCTGACAGCACAGCATACGGACTTTACGGAATCGGTCGGGCTTGTTTTCTGTTTATGTTGAACTTTTTATGTTTTATGATATAATCAGAGTTGTAAAAATTATTTTCAGGAGTTTTTATGAGAATTGAAGTATTTCACGGTCTGCCGCAGCAGGCGGCGGAGATAAGACAAAAAGTTTTTGTTGAAGAGCAGGGCTTTCAGAACGAATTTGACGATATAGATTTGACGGCGGTGCATTTTGTTTTGTTTGACGATTCGGATATTCCGATCGGAACCTGCAGGGTTTTTAAAGACGATGAAAAGAAATCCTATATTCTTGGCAGGCTGGCGGTTGTCAAAGAAAAAAGGGGAGAAAACGTCGGCAGTCTGATTGTTAAAAAAGCAGAAGAATTCGTCAAAGAGATTGGCGAGAATCAAATACAGCTGCACGCGCAGTGCAGAATAACAGCTTTTTACGGCAAATTGGGATATTCTTCATTCGGTGAAATTGAAGATGACGAAGGATGCCCCCATATCTGGATGAAAAAGATGCTGTGAGTTTTACTTATACGCTTAATTTATTATCATATTTGTCAGAATTACGACTCTGTTGCTGACTATTGCGAAAGATACGGAATAAAGTGAATAAACAACAAAACGGGCTCTCACGAAAGTGAAAGTCCGTTTTTTGTATGCATCCGTTAATTTATATCAACGGGTGCATGCAATTTAAATATCCTCAATAATTCAACAGCTTGTTGACAAACAAACTACAAGTGTAGTACAATTAAAATGTATAATTATAAGGAGATGTGTATCTTTATGGAGAAAAAACTTATAATTTCCCAAAGACGGTTCAAGGGCGATTCATCCGTTGTTTCTGTCCGATTGCCGAATGATTTGATTAAATCGCTCGATGAAATTGCAGAGAAAACGGGCAGAACACGAAATGAAATAATCCAGAAGTGTATTGAATTTTCGGTTGAAAATCTTGAGGTAAAATAATTTTTAGGAGTTATAATTATGGCTATTTTTAAATGTAAAATGTGCGGCGGGGATCTGAATATCGAACCTAATTTAAATGTTATTGAATGCGAATATTGCGGCACGACACAGACAGTACCTACTGTCGACAACGAAAAGAAGATTAATCTTTTCAACAGAGCAAACCGTCTGCGCTTTAACAGCGAATTCGATAAGGCGGCAGGCATTTATGAAAGTATAATTGCGGAATTCCCTGAAGAGGCTGAAGCATACTGGGGACTGTGTCTTTGTAACTATGGCATAGAATATGTTGATGACCCTGCAACAGCAAAGAAGGTTCCCACATGTCACAGAGCATCTTTTGAGAAACTTTCAGATAATGAAAACTTTAATCTTGCAATGGAATATGCTGATGTTATTGCACAGAAAGTTTACCGCGATGAGGCGAGAGAAATTGAACGCATCATGGAAAATATTCTCTCTATCAGTAAAGATGAAAAACCTTATGATGTTTTTATCTGCTACAAGGAAACGGATGAAAAAGGCGGACGAACAATTGACAGCGTTCTTGCACAGGATATTTATGATGCTCTCACTTCAAAGGGACTTAAAGTGTTCTTTGCAAGAATCACCCTTGAAGATAAGCTCGGTCAGATGTATGAACCCTATATATTTGCTGCTCTCAACAGTGCAAAAGTAATGCTTTCTGTCGGCACAAAGTATGAGCATTTCCATGCTGTATGGGTAAAGAATGAGTGGTCAAGATTTCTCAAGCTTATGGCGAAAGACAAATCAAAGATACTTATTCCTTGCTATAAGGATATGGATGCCTATGACCTTCCTGATGAATTCAAAGCACTTCAGGCACAGGATATGGGCAAAATCGGATTTATGCAGGATTTGGTAAGAGGTATTGAGAAAGTCGTTGGTGTTAATTCTGCATCGAATGAAAACACATCAACGGTATCAACGCAGAACAGTCTTGTTGCACCTTTGGTTGAACGAGCATTTATATTTCTTGAAGATGGCAAGTGGGAAAGTGCTGATGAATACTGTGAAAAAGCACTTGATCTTGAGCCGAAGAATGCTCAGGCTTATCTTGGCAAGCTGCTTGCTGAATATAAAAAGCATAATATCAAAGAATTGGCAGACTGCGATAAATCTTTGCTTGATAACGATAATTTTACAAAAGTAAAACGTTATGCCGATGTTTGTTTAACTGAAAACATTAATGCTTTGGTGAAGCAGATTGAACAGTCACTTTATGAAAAAGATGCAGGCAACAAGTATAATAAAGCCAAAAAGCTTTCAAAAATTGTCAGCAAGAATAATCTCGAAAAAGCATTAAGTCTTTACAATGAAATTTCGGGCTTTTCTGATGCAGATGAATGTGCAGACGAATGCAAAAAGCTGATAAGTATTATTGAAAAATCTGATGAACTTTATAAAGCAAACAAGGATATTGTTTCCGAAAAGCTGTCTGTTATTGGTAAACTGAATAGTGAAAAAAGCGCAGCTTTGAGAATAAATCCTATTGATGCAAGTTCAATCACTACTCCATCAGAAACGCAAAGAGAAATAATAATAAATAAAATAGGACAGTTAAAAGCGGAGCTCAATTCTCTTGGATTTTTTAAGAAAAAAGAAAAGCAGGCTCTTCAGGACAGAATCAATATTGAAGAGAAAGCTTTGTTAGAACTCAATGCTACTATTATTAAAGAAAGAAACAATATTATATTAGAAAAAACAAACGCTCTTAAAGCGGAAGCAGAGAAAAACGTTGAAAAGTTTAATTCATTAATTGCTCAGGCACAAGAAGATTTATATCAATTTGGTGTTGAATTAATCGAAAAAACAGATTACAGGAATGCAAAAACTGTTTTCACAAAACTTTCGGGATATAAAGACAGCGCTGAAAAGCTGAAAAATATTCCCGATATCAAAAATTTTGATATCGATGAAATATCAAAAAAAATAAGCATTTTTTATGATAATGCTATTTCAGCTGTTGTAGATTCGGAAGGAAAAGTTGTAACTGCAAAAACTCTGGATTGTACAGAAGATATTAACACTTCGTTATGGTCTGATATAGTAAGTGTTTTCTGTAATGGAGAGTTTGAAAACTACGATACTAAATATAGTGTTTTCGGAATTAAGTCAGATCATACTGTTGTTTGCGAAGGTTTTTATAGAAACAAAAACTTGCTGAGTTCGCTTTCTGATATAGAATCGATTAGAGAATCAAACGACGTACTTGAGTTTGAAAAAACTGACGGAACAAGATGTCGAATCGATAAAAAAGGAAAGATTGTTCCGGAAACATATCGTGAATTATCAAAAGGTGTATCGTTTTCGTATGATTCTAAGAATCAAATTATATGCAATATTGGAATTACAGCTGAAGGAAAGCTCTTACAGATCAAGACAGTCGGTGATGCTGATAGGGAAGAGTATGATATTTCAACAGAGCTTGTATATGGATTCGATTTTTCAGATTGGGATTCAGTTATCGATTTGGCAAAAGGTTCTAATCTCAAGACAGAACACAGTTGGGTCGTCGGGCTTAAATCTGACGGAACGGTCGTTGCGACCGGTCCACATCCAAAATATTATAGCGGTGTAGAAAACTGGAAAAATGTTGAAAAAATATTCACAACAAATAACGGCACGCTGGGTATAACATCTGATGGTAAAATGCTTGCTACTCCGGGTGCATTTACAGTAAAGCAGAAGCCCTTCCTTGATAAAGTTAATTCATTAGATTTAAGCAAATTAGAAAATTTGAATTTTAACGATTTTTGGATTGAGGATGAACATTATAGAGCTGCGGATGGCTTTTTGCTTATTTACGGTTTGACAGATGACGGTAAAATCGAATACTGCTTACACAGAGAAAGCGATTCTTCTGCTGATGTTTTTTCTTGCATAAAATGCGATAATGTATTAACGATTATTAATAACTACAGAGAGCTTATTGCTGTGTGTGATGACGGTTCTCTCAAATATATTTTCGGGCCGAAGGATTGTGCAGTAGAATCATCGGTTTACAAATTGATTAAGGAAAATCCCGGCTTGATGATATTCTGATTGTTGAATAAGGAGTTGGTTTTATGGCTGTATTCAAATGCAAAATGTGCGGCGGCGCACTTGAAATCAACGGCAATGAAACGGTTGCGGTCTGCGAATACTGCGGAACAAAACAGACTTTGCCGAAGCTTACCGATGAACGAAAAACAAATCTTTATGACAGAGCGAATCATTTTCGCCGTAACAACGAATTTGACAAGGCTATGTCGATTTACGAAAGCATATTGAACGAGGATAAGACCGATGCGGAAAGCTATTGGTCGCTTGTGCTTTGCAAATACGGTATCGAATACGTTGAAGACCCTGCAACCCACAAGAGAATTCCAACCGTTAACCGCGCGCAGTATACCTCGGTTTTTATGGATGAGGATTATAAATCGGCGATTGAATATGCCGACGGCTTTCAGAAGGAGGTTTATGAATCCGAAGCGAAGGCCATAGACGATATTCAGAAAGGAATTCTTGAAATTTCGCAGAAGGAAGAGCCTTTTGACGTTTTCATCTGCTATAAAGAAACCGATGCGAACGGCAGAAGAACGCAGGATTCCGTTCTTGCAACAGAGCTTTATCACGAGCTTTGCAAAGAAGGTTTCAAAGTGTTTTTCTCAAGAATCACGCTTGAGGATAAGCTCGGCACGGCATATGAGCCATATATATTCGCCGCGCTCAACAGCGCAAAGGTTATGGTTGTTCTCGGCACAAAGCAGGAGCATTTCAATGCTGTATGGGTTAAAAACGAATGGTCAAGATATCTTGCTCTGATCAAGAACGGAGCGAGAAAGACTCTTATACCTGCATATAAAGATATGGATCCCTATGATTTGCCCGAGGAATTTTCGCATCTTCAGGCGCAGGATATGACGAAGCTCGGCTTTATGCAGGATCTTGTCAGGGGTATACGCAAAATTGCAGGCGAAGATGAAAAGCCTGCGGTTATCAGGGAAACAGTTGCTGCATCTGCACCTGCAAACACAAACACGGCTCCGCTTCTTGAAAGGGCTTTTATGTTCCTTGAAGACGGCGACTGGCAGAGCGCGGATGAATACTGCGAAAAGGTGCTTGACCTTGAGCCGAAGAATGCCGAAGCTTATCTCGGCAAGCTTATGGCAGAACTCAGGGTCAGAAAACAGAACGACCTGATTAATTGCAGTCAGCCGTTTGATAACAAAGCAAATTATCAGAAGGTTATTCGTTTTGCAGATTCCGCTCTCAAAGAAAAGCTTGAACAGTGCATCAAAACAATAAACGAAAGAAACGAACTTGCCCGTGTTGAGGGAATATATACGCGTGCGTGCGAAAAAATGGTTCAGGCAAAAACCGAAAGCGGATTTATCTCTGCCGCAGACGAATTTTCAAAGATTCCCGATTTCAGGGATTCCGCCGAAATGGCAAAAAAATGCCGTGAAAAAGCTGAAGAAGCAAAAATAACCGCTCAAAAAGACGCGGTTTATAATAACGCCTGCGAAATTCTGAACCGTAAAGTCAAGATTTCTGACGAAAACGTTGATTACGAAAAGGCACTGGCTGATTTCAGATCGCTCGGGGATTGGAGAGATTCGCCCCGGAAAGCGGAAGAATGTCTGAAGAAAATGGAACAAAGAGAACAGGCGTTGGCGGAAGAAAAAGCCAGAAGAGAAGCGGAAGCGGCGGAAAGGAAAGCTCAATTAGCCCAAAAAGAAAAGAAAAAGGCAAAGCTTAAGAAAGCTCTGATAATCGGCGCTTCTGCTTTGATTGGTTTGATTGTTATTGCAGTTATCATCAGTGCAGTTTCAAAATCGGCAAAATACAATGAAGCTGTTGCAGTCCTTGGAAAAGGCGATAAGGCAAAAGCGGCAATGATATTCGGCGAAGCATCTGGATATAAGGATGCAAGGGAAAGAAGCTTTGCTTTATGGGATGAGGCAGCGGTCAGAGAAACCGTTTCTGCAAGTGATTATCATACCGCGGGTCTTAAATCTGACGGCACGGCTGTTGCTGTTGGTGATAATGAAGACGGTCAATTCAACGTTTACGGTTGGACGGATATAGTTGCCGTTTCTGCGGGTCGGCGTCATACCGTGGGTCTTAAATCTGACGGTACGGTTGTTGCTGTTGGTGATAATGAAGACGGTCAATGCGGCGGTTACGGTTGGACGGATATAGTTGCAGTTTCTGCAGGTGATTCACATACTGTAGGTCTTAAATCCGACGGCACGGTTGTTGCGGTTGGATATAATTATTACGGTCAATGCAAAGTTGACGGCTGGTCGGATATAGTTGCCGTTTCAGCAGGCGGTTCACATACAGTAGGGCTTAAATCCGACGGCACGGTTGTTGCGGTTGGCGATAATGATTACGGTCAATGCGACGTTGAAGATTGGACTGATATAGTTGCCGTTTCGGCAGGTGATTTACATACTGTTGGTCTAAAATCCGACGGCACGGTTGTTGAGGTTGGCAGCAACGGATACGGTCAATGCGACGTTGAAGATTGGACGGATATCGTTGCCGTTTCAGCAGACTATTATCATACCGTAGGTCTTAAATCCGACGGCACGGTTGTTGTGGTCGGCTATAACTATAACGGTCAATGCGACGTTGACGGTTGGACTGATATAGTTGCCGTTTCTGCGGGCTATTTTCATACTGTTGGTCTAAAATCCGACGGCACGGTTGTTGCGGTTGGTGATAACAGATACGGTCAATGCGACGTTGACGGCTGGAAAAACATAAAACTTCCCGATAACAAATAAATTGATGATCTGAAATTACTACAGAGGAGAAATAATTATGGCTAAATTTGTAATTGAATGTCCGCAGTGCCACAGCTACACAACAGCATCAACATTTTTGCATCGCAAGGTGGACTGCAACTGCGGTTATACAATCAACGTTTCAACCGACAGAATGACGGCGAGAGAATGCCCCCACTGCAAAAACACGGTTGTTTTTGACCAGGCGAAGGGCGATAAGGCGCTCTGCCCCGTGTGCAAAGAACCCATCAACACAAGCGAAAGCAGGCACAATGCCGTTGAAATCAACTGCCCTTCCTGTTCGTGCAGGCTGAACGTTGATAAGGGCGCATCTTCATATATCTGCCCTCTTTGCGAAACGAATATTGACGTTCAGAAAGAGTATAACAAACAGCGCGTTAAAAATCAGGGGCTTGCAAGCGTAATCAAATACGAAGGCGGTAACGACGTTTTCGTCTGGAAACATCCGATTGAAGATTTCAATCTCGGTTCACAGCTTATAGTTCACGAATCGCAGGAAGCAATCTTCTTCCGTGACGGTCAGGCGCTCGACCTTTTCGGTGCAGGCCGTTATACCCTTGCAACCCAGAATCTGCCTGCCCTTGAAAAACTTTTCACTCTTCCCACAAATGCGGATGAATTCTTCCATTCCGAGGTTTATTTCATCAATCTTGCAACCCAGATGGGTATCAAGTGGGGAACGGATTCAAAGGTAAGGCTCTTTGACCCTGCATCGGGTCTTCATATCGAGCTTGGCGCCTGCGGTCAGTTCAACCTGCGTGTTTTGAATTCAAGAAAATTTGTGCTTAAGGTAGTCGGCACAGCGTCGGGCTTCACCCGGAGCGAGGTTGTGGGCGAGGGCATGTCGTTCGGCGTCAGCTCGGCTGTTGCTCATTTCAAGGCTCTTATCATCTCGAAAGTCAAGAGCTTCCTTGCAAGAGCAATTAAGGATAACAACATAAACGTTCTTGAAGTTGACAGCTACATAGACGAAATTTCAGCATATCTCAAAGAAAAAATCAACGAAGTTCTTGAGGAATACGGCCTTGTTATGCCCGAATTCTTTGTAACTTCCGTTGTAACTCCCGATGATGACCCGAATTTCAAGCGCCTCAAACAGCAGTTTGCTGACAAGACTCTCAAAGTCAGACAGGAAGAGGTGCTTAAGGCAGAAGCAGAAGCGGCTCAGAGCAGAAAAATTCTTGAAGCACAGACAGAGGCACAGCTTAAGATGGTCAGCGCTCAGGGTGAAGCTGAAGCGATTAAAATCAAAGCGATGGCAGAAGCCGAAGCATACAAGGCTCAGGCTATGGCTGAAGCGGCGGAAATGCAGGCAAAAGGCTACACTTATCAGCAGGAAACAGCCCGTCAGGTTGGTCTTGAAGCGATGCAGAACGGCATCACGGGCGGCGCAGGCTCAGGCGGTGCGCTCGGCGACGTTGCAAGCCTCGGCGTAACTCTCGGAGCAATGGGCGGAGTTATAAATATGACGAAAGATGCTCTCAATCCCATTATGAACGGCGCATCGGATATCGGTTCGGGCGTTATGGACGGAATAAACGCAAACGGCAGCGTATGGAACTGTTCCTGCGGCAAGACGGGTATTGACGGCAATTTCTGCACAAACTGCGGCGCAAAGAAACCCGAACCTGCGGCAAACTGGGATTGCGCTTGCGGCAAGAAGGGCAATGACGGCAACTTCTGCCCGAATTGCGGAAACAGGAGGATATAAACAATGAATAAGAAAAAAATAACCGTTAATATTGTTATCTACGCAATAATTCTTGCACTTTATAACGTTATAGCTTTTGCGATTCCGTTTAAGCACGTCGGTGTTTTCTGGCCTGCATACGTATTCGGCCTTGTTGCAATTCTTTCTCAGGCAGGCATTGAAGCGCTTGCTCTCTGCGGCAAAACAACGCTCAGAGAAAAGGTTTATTCGTTCCAGATGTTTAAACTCGGCTTTGTTTATCTTGCAGTTCAGCTTGCGGCTTCGCTTGTGTTCTTTGTTGTAACACTTTTCACCGAAGCCTGCCCTTCGTGGATTGCGTGGTTAATCGGCGTTGTTCTTCTCGGCGTTTTTGCAATTCTTGTTCTTATTACCGATGCGGCAAGAGATACTGTTGTTGAGATTGAAGAAGAGGAAGAAAGACAGACAAGGCAGGTAAAGACCTTCAGAATCAGCATTGACAGCGTTATGCGCCGTGTTGATGATAAAGATCTTCTTGTGAAGCTCAATAAACTCAGCGATACCGCTAAATACAGCGACCCCGTTTCAAACGAATCGCTCTATGAAATCGAAGCTGAAATCACAGATAAAATAACCGCCCTCACCGCTTGCGTTCACGGCGGAGATATTGATAACGCAAAGGAGCTTGCAGACCAGGCGATCAATCTTTTTGAAGACAGAAACGCAATGTGCAAAGCATCTAAAAGATAATTGAATTGAGGAAACGCTATGGCGGTTTATAAATGCAAAATGTGCGGCGGCGATTTGAATATCGAAGCCGATTTGAACGTTATTGAATGTGAATATTGCGGCACAACCCAAACGGTGCCGGGTGCTGATAACGAAAAGAAAGTTAATCTTTTCAACAGAGCAAACCGTCTTCGTTTTAACGGCGAATTTGACAAAGCGGCGGGTATCTATGAAAGCATAATTGCTGAATTCCCCGAAGAAGCAGAGGCTTATTGGGGTCTCTGCCTTTGCAATTACGGCATCGAATATGTAGATGACCCTGCAACGGCAAAGAAGGTTCCTACCTGCCACAGAGCATCGTTTGAAAAGCTTTCGGCAGATGAAAACTTCAATATGGCAATGGAATATTCGGACGTTGTTGCCCGAAAAGTTTACCGTGATGAGGCAAGAGAAATTGACCGCATTATGGATAACATTCTTTCAATCAGTAAAAACGAAAAGCCTTATGACGTTTTTATCTGCTATAAGGAAACAGACGAAAAAGGCGAAAGAACAATCGACAGCGTTCTTGCGCAGGATATTTATGATGCTCTTACTTCAAACGGGTTTAAAGTGTTCTTTGCAAGAATAACCCTTGAAGATAAACTCGGTCAGATGTATGAACCTTATATTTTTGCCGCTCTCAACAGCGCAAAGGTGTTGCTGTCTGTGGGCACAAAATATGAGCATTTCCACGCTGTATGGGTAAAGAACGAGTGGTCAAGATTCCTGAAGCTTATGGCGGCGGATAAGTCAAAAGTGCTTATTCCTTGCTATAAAGATATGGATGCATACGATATGCCCGAAGAATTCAAGGCATTCCAGGCGCAGGATATGGGCAAAATCGGCTTTATGCAGGATTTGACAAGAGGCATCAAAAAGGTTATCAAGTCTGATGAGCCTGAAGCTGAAACGGGTGCTGCTTCCAATAATACAACCGTTGCGCCCTTGCTCAAACGTGCGTTTATTTTTCTTGAAGACGGCAACTGGCAGAGCGCGGATGAATACTGCGAAAAGGTGCTTGACCTTGACCCCGAATGTGCAAAAGCATATCTCGGCAAGCTGATGGCGGAGCTTAAGGTCAGAAAACCGGCTGACCTGATTAACTGCAGTCAGCCGTTTGATAACAGAGCAAACTATCAGAAGGTTATTCGTTTTGCGGATTCCGCTCTCAAAGAAAAGCTTGAACAGTGCATCAAGGCGATAAACGACAGAAACGAACTTGCCCGTCTTGAGGGAATATATGCGCAGGCGTGCCAAAAAATGGATGAGGCAAAAGCCGAGATTGATTTCAAGGCTGCCGCAAATATATTTTCGAAGATTTCACATTTCAGGGATTCGGCTGAAATGGTGAAAAAATGCTGTGAAAAAGCTGAAGAAGCAAAAATAATCGCCCAAAAAGATGCGGTTTATAATAACGCCTGCGAGGCGCTGAACCGCAACGCAAACCGGGCTGAAAAATACGTTGATTATGAAAAGATGCTGGCTGATTTCAGGTCGCTCGGTGATTGGAGAGATTCGCCCCGGAAAGCGGAAGAATGCCTGAAGAGAATGAAAAAAATCGAGGCGGAAAATGAAAGGGCAAAGGCGCTGAAAGTTCAGCAAGAAAAGAAGAATGCAACGATAAAGAAAGCTCTGATTATCGGCGCTTCTGCTTTGGCTGTTTTGATTATTGTTGCGGCTTTCATTGTTTCCGTTTCAAAATCGGCAAAATACAAAGATGCTGTTGAACTTGCGGAAGGCGGCAAGTATGAAGAGGCGGTTGTGCTGTTTGAAGAACTCGGAAACTACAAGGATTCAAAAGGACAGCTTGAATTGCTGAAACAAAAGCAGAAATATAATGAAGCTGTTGCAGCCCTTGAAAAAGGCGATAAGGCAAAAGCGGCAATGATATTCGGCGAAGCATCGGGATATAAGAATTCAAGAGAAAGAAGCCTTGCTTTATGGAATGAGACAGCGGTCAGAGAAACCGTTTCGGCAGGTAATGGTCATACTGTTGCTCTTAAATCCGACGGCACGGTTGTTGCGGATGGATACAAACTCTTCGGTCAATGCAAAGTTGACGGTTGGACGGATATAGTTGCCGTTTCTGCAAACCGATGGCATACCGTAGGCCTTAAATCCGACGGCACGGTTGTTGCTGTTGGCAGTTACGAATACGGCGTTGAAGGCTGGACGGATATAGTTGCCGTTTCAGCAGGCGAAAACCATAACGTGGGTCTTAAATCCGACGGCACGGTTGTTGCGGCTGGCAAAAACGGAAACGGTCAATGCGGCGTTGGCGACTGGACAGACATAGTTGCCGTTTCTGCAGGCGATTCACATACAGTAGGTCTTAAATCCGACGGCACGGTTGTTGCGGTTGGCAGTAACGGATACGGTCAGTGTGACGTTGGCGGCTGGACGGATATAGTCGCCGTTTCTGCAGGCAATTTGCATACTGTTGGTCTTAAATCCGACGGTACGGTTGTTGCGGTTGGCAGGAATGTATACGGTCAGTGTGACGTTGGCGGCTGGAAGGATATGGTTGCCGTTTCAGCAGGTCTCGGGTATACGGTAGGTCTTAAATCCAACGGCAGGGTTGTTGCGATCGGCAATAATTATGAGGGTCAGTGTGACGTTAAAGGTTGGACGGATATAGTTGCCGTTTCTGCAGGTTGGGATCATACCGTGGGTCTTAAATCCGACGGCAGGGTTGTTGCTGTCGGTGATAACGCTTGGAAACAGTGCGACGTTGACGGTTGGAAAAACGTTAAGCTTCCCGATAACAAATAAACACGGCGGACGGCGTGGCTGAGGGCAACAAGCTTTCGCATCTTTCAATGTGTCTTGTGCAAATAGTATAAATTTCACCGAACTTTTTTCGAAAGTACAATTTTTATGTCATTGAAAACGGTTTGTGAATATGATATAATACAAAACTGTATGATAATAAGAGAAGGGTATTTTCGAGATGGTTTTTAATACAATACTTGATGCTATGGGCAACACCCCGATTGTAAGACTTCAGAATATGACAGACCCCGACGATGCGGAAATTCTTGTTAAGGTTGAGGGTCTTAACGTTGGCGGTTCAATCAAAACACGAACCGCATACAATATGATTACAGATGCGGAAGCGAGGGGTCTTCTTAATTCAGATACGGTTATCGTAGAGCCTACAAGCGGAAATCAGGGAATCGGCCTTGCGCTTGTCGGCGCGGTAAAGGGATATAAGGTTAAAATTATTATGCCCGATTCCGTAAGCGAAGAAAGAAGAAAACTCGTTGAGCATTACGGAGCAGAGGTTATTCTTGTTCACGATGCGGGCAACATCGGCGCTTGCATTGAAGAATGTCTTGCTCTTGCGATGAAGATGAAGGCGGAGGATAAAAACGTTTTTGTTCCTCAGCAGTTTGAAAACCCTGCAAACCCTGCGGTGCAGAGGTCTGTTACCGCGGTTGAAATTCTTGAGCAGGTCAACGGCCCCATTCACGGCTTCTGCTCGGGCATCGGCACGGGCGGCACGATTACGGGCATCGGCGAAGTTCTCAAAGAGCATAATCCCGATATGACAATATGGGCGGTTGAGCCTGAAAATGCGGCGATTCTTTCGGGCGGTTCAATCGGCACCCACGTTCAGATGGGTATCGGCGACGGACTCATACCCGATATTCTTAACTGCAATATTTTTGACGACGTGTGCATTGTCAATGACGATGAAGCCTTGCAGACTTCAAGAGACCTTGCATCAAAAGAAGGCATAATGTGCGGCATCAGCAGCGGAACAAACGTTGCCGCGGCGCTCAGGCTTGCAAAGAAGCTCGGCAAGGGCAAGACTGTTGTTACCGTTCTTCCCGATACGGCTGAAAGATATTTTTCAACCCCGCTTTTCAGATAAAAAAATTAACCGCCTTCGGGCGGTTTTTTTGTTGCATTTCATTATTATATAATATATAATACCTTATATAATATACCTCACGAGGTGAAGACTATGAAAAATTACAACCACGCTTTGCTTATTATGGAAAAGCACGATTACCCTGCAGAAGCAAAAGAGGCTATAATCAGGGCTGAAGAAAAAATTCTCGCAAACGAAAAGGCAAACGAAATTCACGATTCGATGTTTGAAAAATATTGGGTTCAGAAGAAAAACTTTGGCGAATTTGCAGAAGAATCAAACGCGCTTGCAGAGCTTATAGACGAGCCTGTTTATACTGTTTATCTTGTGCTTCTTCTCAACTGCGCAGAGCCTCTTCTTGACGAATACAAAAAGAGAGGCTATCCCGAAGAGATTTATTGGACATCGGTGCTTGACCTTAAATCAAAGATGCTCGAGTGCAAAGAAAATTACGATATATGGGGAACTTTTGTTGAAGGTTGGTTCAGAGGATTTTATATCCTTGAACGTTTCGGTATCGGCAGATTCCAGTTTGACCTTTCGGAATTCGGCGAAGAATTCTATGAGGAAAACGGAGTTTTCATAAAGGAAGACGATTTCTGCCTCGGTCTTCATATTCCGTCGCACAGAGAGCCTCTCACGTACGAAGTCAGAATGGATACCTATAAAAAAGCCTATGAGTTTTTCAAGGACAGATTCGACGGCAAGCCTATGGTCATCTGCTGCAATTCATGGCTTCTCTATCCCGATAACCTCAACATCCTGCCCGAAAAATCAAACACAAGCGATTTCATTCTTGATTTCCAGCCTCTTGATATCAGGCAGACATATGATTTCGGCGACGGCTGGCGTATTTTCGGCGTAGGCAAAAGCAGTCTGAAACCTGCGGAGCTTCCCAGAAACACATCAATGCAGAGAGCTTTTGCAGAGTGGTTCGATCAGGGTAAAAAAGCAGGCAATGCCTATTGCATTCTGATTTTTGACGGCGAAAAAATCGTTACCCGCTGTGACAGAGAAACTTACAGACAGAAATACGGATATTAATTCAAAAATTTCTTCGCTTATGCTCAAAATGACAAGTCAGAGTGAAAAGTTAAGAGTGAAGAGTGAAAAGTTTCGGATAGGCTCCGCCTATGACCGAATATATTGGGTACGGGTGAAATCCGTCCTAAACTATTCACTTTTTATTTTTCACTATTCACTTTGCAGACTGTCTTTCTGAACGAAGCGGAGAATTTTTCTTTTTAAAACCTATACTCCGTCAATGCTCTGAATTCGTAGCCGTTTTGCCTTGCGTAGTCGATGATTCTGCCGAGTGCTTCGGCATTATCGGGCGAAACGGAGTGGAGAAGAATAACCGCACCCGGGTGAAGGCGTGATGTGACCGTTTCAAAAGCATAATCTCCGCCTTTTGTTGCGTTTACGTCCCAATCCGCATATGCACACGACCAGAATACACTTGTATAGCCCATTGAGTCCACAAGCTCAAGGGCGTTTTCATTATATGCACCCTCGGGGAAACGGAAAAAGCTTGAAGTATAGCCGAAGTTTTCACGCAGGTAGTTATCGCATTCAATAATTTCATCCGCCATTCTCTGCCTTGAAATCTTCGTGAAATCGGGATGCTTCGTTGAATGGTTGCCCACGATATGACCTTCGTTAATCATTCTTGCGATGAGGTCGGGCGTTGACTTGATGTGGTCAAGTGTGCAGAAAAATGCGGCAGGCACTTTTTTTTCTTTCAAAACGTCAAGGCATTTTGAGGTGTAGCCGTTTTCCCAGCCGCAGTCAAAGGTAAGATACAGCACTTTTTCAGCGGTTTTTGTGTCGTAACATAATGATTTATATCCCGTTGACTCAAGAAACTTCTGGTTTTCAACCGATATATGGTTGGGTTTTCCGTCTTTCGCAACACCGTAGCTGTGCTCAATTCTTTTGATTGAGATATTGCGGCTGTTTTCGGGGTCGTTTACGGTGAAGCTGATTGGCGAAAGAATTATTCTGCCCGTAAGCGGAGAGGTTTGGCTTACGGCTGTTGTGCGGATATCTTCAACGGTTGCAGGAGCATTTGCATTTGTTTCCTCAAGCGTTTTTCTGCCCATACATCCCGAAAGCATAACAACCGCACACATAACAAAAATTAACAATGATTTCTTCACAAATAACACCTTGCTTTATACTATTATTTAATGTATATTATATCCCGAATGATTAATTTTAAAAAATAAAAAATTTTTTGTTTTTTTATGCAACAAAAATGAAACATTTTTACACTTATTATATGAGAGTGGTAAGGAGGGTCGATTTTGAGCGCTCAGATACACGAACTCGTTACTCTTGCAAAATCCGGAAATGCCGATGCGTTCGGCGAACTTTATGTGCTTTACTATAAAGAAATGTACTGCTACGCCTGCTATGTTACGGGCAATGAAACACTTGCTCAGGACGCAGTGTCGGATGCGGTAGCATCTGCATTTGAGCAGATAAAATCTTTAAAAAATGCAAAAGCGTTCAAAGGCTGGCTGTTCAAAATCCTTTGTGCCGCTTGCAAAAGGTATTATACCGAAAACGAAAAAAAGAAATCCTTGGTTTATCTCGATGACGAAAACAGGGGGAAAGACGAGCCTGCAGGGTTTGACGGAATTGAAATTTCACTCGAACTTCGTATGGCGCTCGAAAAACTTTCAAGAGAAGAAAGAGAAATTGTTTTGCTCAGTGTTCTGGGCAACTACAAAAGCCGCGAGATAGCCGATATTTTAGACTGTCCGTCGTCAACGGTTCGTTCCAAGCTTAAAAGGTCACTCAAAAAGCTCAGGGAATTGCTTGACGGCGAGAATGAAAATGAAAGGGGGAAGAGAAATGAAGAAGACGGATAAACAAACGTTGGATATGCTTCGTGAAGAATTTGCAAAAAGCACGGAAACGGCTCAGGTGCCTCTCAGGCTTCAAAAAGACAGTGTTGTCACTATGCTTAAAAACAGTGACGCCAAGACAAAGGATTTTTCTTCGAAAACGGGACACAAAAGAAACAGCACCGTTATTTTCAGACGGGTTGCAATGGCAGCGGCAGTTTTCGCCGTTGTTATCGTTGCCGCTGTGTATGCGGCGAATCAGGGCGGAGTCGGAGTTATCAAAACCGATTCGTTCTATAAAAGCTATAACAAGGTTGAGCCTGTAAAGAGTGCAAAAAGCTACGCTGAAATCGAAAAAGCCGTTCAGGAAATCCGCAATATAAAATCCGCACTCAGCGGCGGTCAGGAAACGGACGCAGCCAACACTCTTGCGTCAACCAAGCCTCAGGAGCAGGCGATTGTAGGCGGATATAACGAATACGTTGCAAAGGAAACTTCGGGTGAAGAAAACAAAGGACCCGGTGCCGACGTTTTGCTTGACCCAAATCCCGGCAGTAATTCGGGCGGCAGCATCAATGCCGATATCATCAAGGATGACGGCGAATATATCTATATCGTAACGAACGAGAATGACAGCAAAACAGGCAAGCTGGTTGAGCAGATCAAGATAATCAAGGCTGACCCTGCCGAAGAGATGCAGACCGTTCCGCCGATAATCCTTTCCGACGGCAACAAAACGGACTACACGGATAACTGCCTTGAAATTTATATCAAGGATAACAAGCTCATCGTTCTTATGGAGCGAAAGAGCCATCAGTCAAAGTCTGCAGGGCTGTATAACGAAAAGTCAACCGTTGTTATCACTTATGATATTACCGATCAGACAGCGCCCGTTGAAATCCGCCGACACGTTCAGGACGGCGAATATATCACTTCGGGTCTTTACGGAAACAATCTTCGTCTTATAACCAAGAAGTCAATCCCCGAGTTTTCGCAAAATGCAGATATTGATATGAACAGTGTTATTCCGTCGTTCAGCGTTAACGGCAAAGAAACTCAGCTCAATGCGAAAGAGTTGTTTATAGCTGTCAACGATCCCGATGCTTCATATCTTTTCATTACCGTTACCGATATATCAGACCCCAACGCCGAGGCAGGCAGACTTGCAATTCTCGGCTGCGGCAAAGATATTTATAATTTGCAGGATGCAATCGTTGTTGCGAGAGGCTTTGTTTCCGTTGAAGCCGATAAAAACGGCGCTTACGGTTCGCTTACCGAAATCTGCCGTTTCAATATCAGCGGCACGTCAATCGGCTTTGTTGCATCATACGTTACCGAGGGCAGCCTCATAAGCGGCAACTCCATTGATGAACACGGCGGATATCTCCGCGTGGCAACCGAAAAAGACGGAGCAGCCAATCTATATATATTTAGCGATAAAATGGAATTCATCTGCTGCATCACAGCGGCAAAATTCCTTGAAGGCAAAGACGTAAACCGAGTTAAGTTTATCGGCAACAGAGCATATTTCATCATCGAAACAGATAGCGGAGAAGAAGTTTGGTTCATTGATATTTCTGACCCGAAGAAGCCCGTTGAAGGAGCAAAGCTTCCCACGGAAGGCTTTATTCAGATGCTTTCACCGGTTTCTGAAGATGCGGTGCTTGTGATAACCGAATATCCCGATGATAAAAACTGGTTTACGGGCAAAAAGGGTAAGTATTCGATTTGCAGCGTCAGCGATGCAAAAAATCCCGTGATTATTTCGGAATACGAGCTTGGCGAGGGTTATTCATATCCTATGGGTACTGACCAGCGCCACGCAATGCTTGACACGGAGAGAAAGCTTTTTGCCTCTCCCGTCAGATATGCCGACGTTTCAAGCGGAGAGATTTCTTCAATCTATCTTGTCTTTGATATTTCGGAGAATAAATTCAACCTTATCGGTCTGTATGAACACAGCGGCGAAGACGGCGTTGTTGCAGACAGATGCATTATGATAGGCGACAGCTTCTATACCGTTTCAGGTATGAGCATCACAGCGTTTTCAACGGAGGAACAAAAGGTTGTTTCTTCTGTTGCAATAAGATAAAACGGAATCTCAGGATGGATGGGATTCGGTTCATATTCTTTGGGGAAAGAATATGAACAAAGGGGAAAAACAGATGGTAGTGCAGGCGGGGTGTATAGGCACAATACACCCCACCAAGCCATGGTTACAGGTCGTCAGCGTCCTGAACGGGTTCAAGGTCATCGTAGGCAGTGCCCGTATAACTGCCGAGAACGTCAGAGGTAATTTCTTCCCGATTATCATAGTCGGGCTTGCCGTTCTTATTAAGAAAATGCCATTGAGCCTTGTTATCTTTTGGCTTTTCAGGAAAACTAAAGGACATAAAATGCTCCTTTCAAATATATTTACGTTATTTTTTGCATAACAGAGCCGAAAATACGATATCATACACAATTATTAAGTTTTTCTTAATATTCATTTTGGTAATTATCGTCACTTGACAAACGGTGCCGTAATGTGTAAAATGGTCATTGTATTTTGCTTTATGCAAGTCTAAATTTATTTTTACAAAGGATGGTATTTCAGAATGAAAAAGATGATTGCTTTAATGCTCGCAATGCTTTTCGCAGTTTGCGCATTTGCAACAACAGCTTTTGCTGACGAAACAACAACAGTTAAGGCTGACGAAACAACAACAGTTAAAACTGAAACAACAACAAACGACGACAAGAATGACGGTTTTGACGAAACAACAACAGCTAAAGCTGACGAAACAACAACCAAGGCTGATGAAACAACAACTAAGGCTGACGAAACAACAACCAAGAAAGACGAAACAACAACAGTTGCTGACGTAACAGCTACTCAGAAGCCCGGCGAAACCGCTTACGAAGGTCAGGATAAAGAAGATCCCGCAGGCGCTACAACAACAAAGAAGCCCGCATCAGTTGACACAACAATCCCCTCAACAGGCAGCGGCATCGTTGTTCCCGCAATCGCACTTGCAGTTCTTGCAGCAGGTACAGTTGCAGTTATCAAAACAAAGAAAGAAGACTGATTAAGAGTCTGTAAAAGCCGAGGTAGTTAACCTCGGCTTTTTTCTTAACAAAAGGTTTACTTGATTTTCTTCATACTATGTGGTAAAATCAACAGTATGAAAAATGTAAATTTTAAACGAATAAAAAAGATGGTTGCCGCAGTGATTTCGGCGGTGCTGATTTTCAGCCTTGCATCCTGCTCACTCATCAATAAAAAAGACCCCGAGCCGACCGAACCCACAACTTCCCATACCGTTCGTGTAACCTTCCCCGAAGGTTCAACGGTTTCTCAAATTGCTCAGCTTCTTGAGGATAACGGCGTTTGTTCCGCTGAAGAGTTTATGGTTCAGGCGAATAATCCGCTCAATGCCGAGGAATACGGCTTGGTAATATCAAATCCCGAAGAAAGAGCATTTCTGCTTGAGGGCTACGTATTCCCCGATACCTATGAGTTTTACCGCAACGAAAGTGCGTCGGCGGCGCTCTCGCGTTTTCTGAAAAATACACGGATAAAGCTCGGTGAGGATATAGAGGCGCGATGCGATGAACTCGGCTATACCGTTGATGAAATTCTGGTTATTGCATCAATTATTCAGGAGGAGGCAGGCAATCCTGCCGAAATGGGCAAGGTTTCATCCGTTATTCATAACAGACTGAACAGCAGCCGTTTCCCGAAGCTTCAGTGCGACGTTGCAACGGTTTATCTCAGAGATTACGTTAAGCCCTACGTTGACGAGGCGAGATATAACGAGCTGGTTGACCTCTATAACACCTATAACTGCGAGGGCTTGCCTGCAGGGCCGATAACGAATGCAGGAATGAACGCAATCAATGCGGCGCTTTATCCCGAAGATACGGATTATTATTATTTCGTAACGGACAGCGACGGAAATTACCTCTACGCAGAAACGTGGAAAGGTCACCTTAACAACTGCGAAGAGGCAGGAATATAAAATTTTGAACCCGAAAGGATTTTGATTATGAAAAAAGTTTTAGCCATAGTTCTTGTTATTGCATCGGTACTCACCCTTTTCTGCGCATGCGGAAAGAATTCAAAGCCGATTCAGTCGGGCGATTTTGAATACGTTGTGCTTGAAGACGACACGGCAAAAATCACAAAATATCTCGGCAAGGATGAACGCCCCGAATACGAAATCCCTGCATCTATTGATGAGTATACCGTCACCGTTATCGGCAAAGAGGCATTCAAGGGCGCTCAGGGTATCAGAAAAGTTTATACTCCCTCAACGCTCACCAAAATTGAAGAGCGTGCATTTGAAGGCAGTTCAATAAAGAACGCAATGATGAACAGATCAAAGCTTCTCACCGAGATCGGCGAATATGCTTTTGCGGAATGCGATAACCTTATTCAGGCTGATATGCCCGTGAGCCTCGTTTCTCTCGGCGACTACGCTTTCTACCACTGCGATAAGCTCAGAATCGCTCAGTTCAGAGGCAATACCGAAACAATCGGTACTTTCTCGTTCGATGCCTGCCCTGCTGTTACAATTTATCTTAAAGACAATGCGGTAAAGGTTAAGAATTATATTGACACTTACGGCTTTGATTTTGTTTACGAAAACGCAACCAAGAAATAATAAATCAAAAAGTCACCTCATATCATAAATTGAGGTGACTTTATGTTTTATACGGTGAATTCCGCAATCAGCTCCTTTGTCTGGGGACCGCCTATGCTGGCGGTTTTTCTGGGTACGGGGCTTTTTCTCACGGCAAAATCGGGGTTTTATCAGATTTTCGGGCTTAAGGATTGGCTTGGCTCAACCGTTGTTTCCGCTTTCCGCAACAGAAAAAACAAGAACACGGATAACGGCTCAATTTCGCAGCTCGGCGCTCTTTCTTCAGCGCTCGCCGCCTGCCTCGGCACGGGCAATATCGTTGGTGTTGCCGCCGCACTCGGCACGGGCGGACCCGGGTCGCTCTTCTGGATGTGTGTTTCTGCGGTTTTCGGAATGATGACCTGCTGCTGCGAGAATATTCTTGGGGTCAGATACAGAATAAAAGACAGAAACGGAGTTTTCAAAGGTGGTCCGATGTATTATATCGAAAACGGACTCGGTATGAAAGGTCTTGCCGCGGCTTATGCCGTTTTCCTGACGGGAGCATCTCTCGGTATGGGCAATATGACTCAGGCAAATTCCGTAGCAAGCGGACTTTCGGGCTTCGGTGTGCCGCCTGCCTTGACGGGTCTTGTGCTTGCCGTTCTCGTTGCGATTTCCGTTTCGGGCGGACTTAAGCGGATTTCCGCTGTTTCCGAAAAGCTTATACCCGTTCTTTCCGTCACTTTTGTTCTGGCGTGCCTGATAATAATCGGCAAAAATGCAGAAAACCTTATTCCCTGCCTGAAATCCGTTATAAAAGAAGCGTTTACCGTTAAATCGCTGACGGGTTTCGGTATGGCAAAAGCAATAAGATACGGAGTTTCAAGGGGCGTTTTTTCTAATGAGGCAGGTCTCGGAAGCAGTGCGGTGATTCACGCCGCCGCAGATTGCAAAAACCCTGCGGAGCAGGGAAAATGGGGAATAATCGAGGTGCTTATAGATACCGTTATTATGTGTACAGTGACGGGTGCGGCGATTCTGACAAGCGGTGCGGAAATGACAGCCAACGGAGTTGAGCTTTGCACAACGGTTTTTGAGAGCGTTTTCGGGAAAGCGGGCGGATATTTTCTGAACATATGCATCTGCCTTTTTGCATTTGCAACCCTCATTGCGTGGTCTTATTACGGAAGAAGCGGCGCCGAATATCTGATGGGCGAAAAATGCGGAAAAATATATAATCTGGTTTATATTGCCGCCGCATTTGCAGGCTGTGTTGTTAAATTCGAAGGCGTGTGGAGCATATCCGATACCCTCAACGGGCTTATGGCTGTGCCGAATATTTTCGCATTATTTATGCTTTCAAAAGAGGCTGTCGGCTTGCTGCGAGAAAATTCTGATTGCCTGCGCCGCCGCAGAATATGATATCTCAGACGGCTCGTTTGTTTTTGAGAACAAATCCGGAAAGCTGCGCGCGGCATAACTGCCGAGAGTATCCGCACCGCCGACTGCGTTAAGAATCTCAAGCCCCTTGCCGAGCATTTCAGGGTAATTTATGCATTCGCTTTGCTGAATGCATCGGGCGAGAAGCTCTGTACGGGATTCGAAGCAGATTGCGGTGCGTGAGTTTATATTCAGCGCATAAAGTGTGTCGTAATCGGTTTTTCCGCTCGGCTCAATTCCTGCGGATTTCTGGAATTCTTTGAGCGCCGAACGTGTGCCGAAGCAGAAAAAACCGTTTGGCTCGCCGCTGAAACACCCCGTTTCGCAGAGCCTTTCCTGAAGTTTCATCACTCTTTCGCCCGAGCAGCCGAGATAAAATGCATATGCATTGTTAAAAGATGAAATGAGAATAAGCAATGCGAGATCAACGGCAAGAAGCATTGTGAGATGCCATAATTTTTTTGTTTTTGTATCCATTCAACCCCTCCGCAGATTATTTTTTTATCGTTATTGCGGATTATTACCGCCAAAATAATGTCGGACAAGTTCATTTTTCCAATTCAGATTAATAACAAAACACACTATATGTTGTCTTTTTGAGCAAATTCGTCACTATTCACTAAAAATAATTGACTTTTTGGCAAAATTGTTGTTGACAAAATTCAAAAAATAGCTTATGATAATCGTTAAGAGGATTTTGCGAGGTATCCCTATGTGCGAAAACGGCAAAAAGATTTTGAGTGATGAGGAGCTTGCAGTGCGCGCCGCCAACGGCGACGATGCGTCAATGGCGCTGCTTATCGCAATAGTAACTCCCATTGCCAGGGCAAAAGCATCGGGCTTCGCAAATGCAAGAATGTCGGGCGAAGACCTTGCTCAGGAAGGTATGTTCGGTTTTCTTGATGCTGTTAAAACCTTTGATGCTTCAAAGGGTTCGTTCAAGGCATATGCCGAAACCTGCATAAATAACAGAATCGTTTCTGCCGTGCGTGTGAGTTTCAACAACAAAAATGCAGCCCTCACAAATGCCGTTTCATACGATACCGTAGACAGAAGCGACAACACAACAGACCCTGCCAACATAATTTCAGATAAAGCTGAAACGGAGTATCTTGCAGAGCTGCTCAGCAGGAGACTTTCCGATTTTGAAAAGCAGGTTGTGAAGCTCAGACTTCTTGAAAAAAGCTATTCTCAGATTGCGCAAACTCTCGGTTGCAGCGAAAAGGCTGTTGACAATGCACTTCAGAGAATACGCAAAAAAATGAAGTCCAAACTCAGTTAGAGTGACGGGAACAATCCGAACTATGCCTGAAAGCGGTTATTTTAAACGCTTTTCGGCGTTTCGGGATTGAAAAGCGTCACGAGTATTTTAACGAAGAAAAGGCGGAAATCATCCGATAAAAAACAAGTTCGGATTACTCCCGCCACTCTAAATACGCCCCCGTAGCTTAAAGCAGAGCGTTGTTTATCAAAGGTGACGGTGCGATTCCGTCCAAGGGCGAAACAAATATTTTTTCAAGCGAGGTTAAAAACAATGTACGAAGACAAGACTCTCATCTGTAAGGAATGCGGCAATGAATTCACTTTCACTGCAGGCGAACAGGAATTCTATGCTGAAAAAGGCTTTGTAAACGAGCCCCAGCGCTGCAAGGCATGCCGTGACGCACGCAAGAACGCTGCCCGTGGCGAGCGTGAGTGGTTTGAGGCAACATGTGATTCCTGCGGTGGAGTTGCAAAGGTTCCCTTTAAGCCCCGTGAGGACAGACCTGTTTACTGCAGCGAGTGCTTCGCAAAGAAGCAGGAGCAGGCATAAGCTCTGACTTTATAATTATGCTTAAAGAAACCCCCTTGGGATATCCCAAGGGGGTTTAAACGTTTTATTCTGTTTTTCCGTAGAGGATTTTTGCGCCGACCCTTGCTTTGAACTCGGGTCTGAATGAAGCTGAGGGCTTTTCTTCGTCTGTTTCGTAACAGAGCGTTTTGCCGCCGAAGGCTTTTTTGAGTGCTGATGCCATTTCTTTATTCTTCTCAAAATTCTTTGTGGCAACAGCTTTCGGCCAGTTTTCGCAGATTTCATCGTAGCTGTCAAAGGTGAGGTCTGCGCCCGTCACACTGCCGCCGTAGAGATAAGCCGCTTTGAGGCCTTCTCCCTTGAAATCGCCTATAAGCCACGAAATACCGTTCTCATTAAGTGTATCAAGCGAGGATTCAAGATTTTCTTCTGACCTTAATTTGCAGATAACAAAGGGGATACCGTTGCTTTCAAATGAATTTATGCCGCTGATAAGCGAGCTGATTTCATACGTTGTGTGGAAATGGGAATAAAGACCGTAGGCAACGTTTTCGCCCTTGTAATTCTCCGCAGAGGGGAGAGTATCCGGCGCGCCTGCCGCCTCAAGAATAACGGTGTGTTTTTCGTCAACCGTTCTGATTGCTTTATAAAGTCTTTTGTAGAATTTATGAAGAGCATCGAGCTTATCCTGCCAGTCAGCCATTCGGTTGAGGGGTCTGTTGAGCAAATCATATGCCGCAACGGCAGGCTCGTCTTTATAGTGGGCGGCAACCTGAGTCCAGATTCTTACGGTTGCGTTGCGTGCGTCAAAGCCGTCTTTTGTTGAATTGAAAAGCACGCTTTTATCGTCTTTTCCGCAGGCGGAATCAGTATTCTGAAAGCCCGGTGCGGAATGAAGCTCAAGGATAACGTAAAGACCTGCTTTTCTGCATTTTGATATGATTTTATCGAGATGTTCAAAATCAATATCATCCCTGCACTTGTCTTTTTTGAACAGATATTTGTAGCGGAGCGGAAGTCTGACACAGTTTGCGCCGAGCTTTGCAACACGCTTGATATCAGAAGGCGTAATAAAGCCTTCGTTGTATTTCTGAACAATCTGCCTTGCACCGTAGTTGCCGAAACGCTCCTCAAGAGCGGCAAAAACGTCGTAGCTTGCAGAATTCTTATCGAGGTCAGCCTTTGTATACCAGAAAATATCGTCGTTGAGATTGATACCTCTCAAGGTGACTTTTTCGCCGCATTCGGAAATAAATCCGCCGTTTTCAATGCGGAGAAAATCCCTGTCCGTAATGGGGCGCTTTATGGCGGTTACAACGGCACCGCAGATTGCAGGTACGGTTGCGGCAGTTGCACCGACGGCACAACCTGCAATAAGAAGTTTTTCTTTTTCGGTCAAAGTCAACGCAAACTCCTCCTGTTCATTTTACAAAAAATAACTGTAATAAGGCAGATGACGGCTGCGGCGCATATTGCTCCGCTGCAGTCCACAAACCAGTCAAACAAACGGCAGGCTCTGCCTTCAATAAAAATCTGATGAATTTCATCGGTTGCGGCGTAAATCGCCGTAAGCGAAACCGATAATATCGGTCTTATTTTACCGTGGGTATGATAAAATGCGTTAAGTATAAGTGTGCAAAGACCTGCAAACTCAAGAAAATGCGCGCCTTTTCTTACTATAAAACTGCCGAACGGCAACCGAAGAAGAAACGCAAAACGGTCGCTGAGCGCCTGAGATTCAGATGCAACCTGATGCGAAAGATAAAATATTACTCCTGCGCACAAAATAACCGCCGCCCACGAGAGAACGATGCGAAGCTTTTTGTTCATCAGTCAAACCTCCTTGCGCCGATGAACGAAATGCTGCTTTCGGAATTTATAATTGTTATATCTTCCGTTTCGTTATGGAGCGCAAAACGGCTTGAGCGGCAATAAAGCGGATAGCATACAGCGTTCTGAAGCAGGTAGTTTTCCGCTGTATAACAGCCGCTGAGCAGCTCTTTTTCGTCCTCAACGGTGAGAAGCCGGTCGATTATCATTCCGTATTCATCGGAGCGGTAACGGAAATCCCCGCCGTTTCTGAACGATGCGAGAAAATCAACCGCACTGTCATAAGGCGAATCTATGCCTGCGAGCGCAATCTGGAAATTGCCCGAGCTGACTGCAGAGCTGATTTCATCGGGAGTTTTTGATTCAACGGTTATCGCAAGCGAAATTCCCATTGTCTGCTGCCATATCTGCAGCTGACGGCGCACTGCGGTATCCATCCATTCGGGGCAGAGAACCGTGAGCGATATTTTGGAAGCCGAAAGCTCCGAACAAGCCTTTTCCCAATAAGTTGAGGCGGCTGTGAGATCCGCGTTGATATGAGGGGTCTGCACGCCGACGGCATCTCTGTAACTTGAAGCACCGAAGGTGCAGCTCTGGGGAACAAGACCGCTCATCGGAATAAGAGCCTCGTCTGCCTGAGCGAACAGATTTCTGTCGATTGAACTGCAGAGAGCAAGCCTGAGATTCTTGTTCTTGAGGTATGAATCCGAACAGTTGAAAACAAAACCGAATGCAGAGTTGGGATTTTCTTTTACAACCGTTGCATTATCGGGTGTTTTGCAGTCGGGCGGAAGTATTGCCGCCGAAACCGTTGCGGCGGAGAGCATATCGGCAATAGTTTTTGTGCTGTAATCAAAACTGAAAATGACCGAACTCGGCAAAACCTCCTGCTCGCCCGAATAGTATTTGTTTTTTCTTATGGAGAGCGATTCTTCCTTGCTCCACATATTGATATAAAACGGACCGTTGCAGAGAATATGCTTATGGGTAAGACCGTATCTGCCGTTCATCGCCTCAAAGAAATCTTTGTTGCAGGGCATAAACACGCTTTCCGTAAGCCTTTCAAGGAAGTCGTCGCAACGTTCCCTGAGTTTTATTACGAGAACGTAATCCTCGGGTGCAAAAGCTCCGAGAGACGTAGCATCGGCATTGCCCGAATGGATTTCAACGGCGTTTTCAATAACAAAAAGACGGTGTGCGCTTGATGAGTTTGTTTCGGGAGAAACAGCTCTCTGCATTGCAAACACAAAGTCGTTCGCAGTAACCTTTTCCGTTGAGAATTTATCGTAAAATTCTTTGCCGAATTCCTTTTCAAGCGAGGACGGGCAATACCATTCCGTTTTATTTTTCAGATTGAAAGTATAGGTCAGACCGTCGGGCGATATACTCCAGCTTTCTGCAATTCCGGGAATGATTTCGCCATCTGCAGAAAGGCGCACAAGCCCTTCAAAGGTGTTGTTGATAACAAGATGTGCGTTTGTATCCGATGCAAACTGAGGGTCAAGAGTGACGGGCGAAGCGCTGAGGCTGTAGGAAATCGCCTTGTTGTCGCCGCCCGAACAGGATGTGAGCGAAAGAAGAAGCACAACGGCTGTTATCAGAGAGAGAAAACGCCTCATTTGTTTTCCTCCATCCATTTTGCGAGCTGGTCGGCAAGCGGATTGCTTGCTGATTTTTGTTTTGACTGCTGCTGCATATATTTTGCAACGTCTCTTTTGCCTGCGCCCGCACTTTCTTTTCTCTTTTCGAAATCGGAGAGCTTTTCTCTGTATCCGCAAACGCAGAAGAACGATTTTTTATCGCCTTCACCGCGCATTTCAAGCTTTTTATGGCACTCGGGGCAGCGCGCGTTTGTGATAACGGAAATGCTCTTGCGGTAGCCGCACTCTCTGTCCTGACAAACGAGCATTTTGCCTTTTTTGCCGTTGACTTCGAGCAGGTATTTGCCGCATTCGGGGCAGGGTTCACGGGTCATATTATCGTGTTTGTATTTTGAATCGCTTGATTTGACGGAGTTTACAAGCGAGGTTGCATAAGCACGCATTTCTTCGATGAATTTTTTGCTGTCTGCGCCGCCCTTGGCGATAAGCGAAAGCTTCTGCTCCCACCTTGCGGTAAGCTCGGCGGATTTGAGGTCGGGCGGAACGATATCAATAAGCTGTTTGCCCTTTGAGGTGGGGAATATTTCTTTTCCTCTCCGCTCAACGCAGAACGAATCGAAAAGCTTTTCAATAATATCAGCTCTTGTTGCGGGTGTACCCAGACCGCCTGCGGTTTTGAGAGCATCCTTGAGCGAGCCGTCGTCAACCTGACCCGTCGGGTTTTCCATAGCGGTGAGCAGGGTTGCTTCGGTATATCTTGCAGGGGGAGAGGTTTTGCCTGCACAGATGCGGACGTTTCTTAAGTTTATTGCCGCACCCTGAGTCAGAGGCGGTAACGACTGCGATGAAACGTCATCGTCGGCATCGTCATCTTCAAGCGAAGAATCATAAAGCGCCTTCCAGCCTGCGGATTTCACGGACTGACCTTTTGTATAGAATTTATGCTTGCCGACGGTTACCGTAACCTGCATTTCGTCATACTCAAACGGTGCGCTCAGCACGGCAAGGAAACGGCGCACAACAAGGTCATAGATATGCCTTTCTTCTCTCGAGAGCTTGTTGAGGTCAACGTATTGCTCGGTGGGGATGATGGCGTGGTGGTCGGTCACTTTTGAATCATTGACAATGTATTTTGTCTGAATGGGCTTTGTGCGCAAAACAGACGTTGCCGCATCCTTATACGGACCGACGGCGATTGCCTTAAGACGCTCGGGCAGAGTTGCCGCAACGTCTTTGGTGATATATCTTGAATCTGTTCTCGGATAGGTGAGAAGCTTATGGGTTTCATAAAGGCTCTGCATAAGAGAAAGAGTCTGCTTTGCGGAATAGCCGTATTTTTTGTTGGCATCTCGCTGAAGCTCGGTGAGGTCATAGGCGGCAGGAGGTGCTTTGAAACGGTAAACCTTTTTGAGTTCGGAAATAACGCCGCGCTGACCTTTTACGCTGTCTGCAACCGCTTGGGCATCGGCGGCATCGAAGAATCTTGCCTGATTGCGGCTGTCCTTATAAAGTGCGGAAAATCCGTCAAAATCAGCCTTGACGGTGAAGAAATCCTTAGGTCTGAACTTGAGAATCTCTTCTTCACGCTTAACTATCATTGCAAGGGTAGGAGTCTGCACTCTGCCTGCGGAAAGCTGGGCGTTATGTTTGCAGGTGAGCGCACGGCTTACGTTAAGACCGATGAGCCAGTCGGCCTCCGCTCTGCACTGCGCACTGCGATAGAGGTTATCATACTGCGATGCGGGTTTGAGCGAAGCAAATCCCTCTTTGATTGCCTTATCCGTCTGTGACGAAATCCAGAGGCGGAGCATCGGCTTTTTGCAGTTTGCCTTCTGAATAATCCAGCGTGCAACAAGCTCACCTTCACGCCCTGCATCGGTTGCGATAACAACCTTATCAACCTCATTGCTGCCGAGAAGAGAGCTTACTGCTTTAAACTGCTTTGAGGTCTGACCGATAACAACGAGCTTCATATACTTGGGGAGCATCGGTAAATCGTCCATACGCCAGGTTTTGTATTTATTGTCATAGGCTTCGGGGTCGGCAAGGGTAACGAGATGACCCAAAGCCCAGGTTACTATATATTTATCGCCGATTATACAGCCGTTGCCGTTTTTTTTGCAGCCGAGCACACGGGCAATATCACGGGCAACAGACGGCTTTTCGGTTAAAACGAGAGTTTTTGCCATAAGAAATCTCCGTTCATTTTAAATAAAATTACTCTATATTATATGATATCAAAAAGATAATAATTTTAATTTCTTTTAAAGAATTATAATAAATTTAATATATTTACTTTGCCTGCCGTGAAAATTTCCGAATATTGTTCTTGTAATGACAAAAGATTTATGATAAACTGAAAATCAGATAAAATTGAAAGGACATATAAGTTATGTTGGTTTTTATTGAAAGAATAGCTGCTTTTTTTGCTTCGCTGGCACTTATTCTGGGTAACTTTTTCGGGCTTGGAGGCAATATCTTTGCCGAAAAGGTTGATGATTTTAAAGTTACAACTTATGTAAGAGGCGAATATGCTCAGTCGCCTGACAGTGTTCATCCCGAAGATTTCGATATCGTTACCGATGTTATACTTTTTGAATGCGCATCGTTCAACAGCGAGGGTGAGGTTATCTGCCATGAGCCGATACTTACAACCGCACTTACCAATATCCGAAATGCCATAGGCGGCAGAGATATCAAAATAACCCTCAATCTGCTCGGCCCTTGGGGAATAACCGATTCGGATGTATGGGAAGAGCAGATGGAAGCCCAGAGCGTTGAACATAACAAAGCGTTCACAAGCGGTGTGCTTGAGGACAACATAATTGCCGTTCTTGATAAGTATGATTTTGACGGTGTTCATTTTGATTATGAATATCCGATTTCCCGCAATGCGTGGAATCATTACAATAAATTCCTTGTTTCGCTTGATAAAAAGCTCGGCGATTATACCCTTGGCGTAGCAGGTAATTACTGGAACATTAAGTTTACAACCGAAGCAATAGCGGCGATTGATACCTTTGAAGTTATGCTCTATGATATGGTTGATGAAGAAGGCAGACACGCCACATATGAGGATACGGTTGAGATGGCTCAGACAATCGGTATTTACGGTATGCCGCTTGAAAAGGTGAATATCGGGCTTGCGTTTTATTCCCGACCCACAGATATGTCGGCTTATTGGTACGGATACAACGGATGTTATGAGAAAATTGATGCAAATGGCTGGTATCATTGCGATGATACAAACAAAGATTTTTGGTTCAACACACCCGATGTTATCGGTGCGAAAACGGAATATGCAATCAAAAACGGATTCGGCGGAGTTATGATATGGCACTATAACTGCGACCTCCCGTCGTCGCACGAAGATTCGCTTCTCAGGGCGGTTGGCAAGGCGGTTGACAGCAATTATTAAAACAAAAAACCGAGGCACCCTTAAGCAAGGGTGCCTCGATTTTGTTTATCCGTTGTTTTTCTTTGCTCTGCGTTTCTTGATTAATCTTCTGATAATGAGTATAACTGCAAGTACAACAGCGAAAAGAGGAATGAGAACGGGCAGACCGCCGATGATGCCTACAACCGCATCCTTGAACCATTCAACAAGCTCCTCAAGATTATCGGAAAATTCGTTTTTGATTCTGCTCCAAAGAGTCGGCTCTGCTTCGGTTACTCTCTCAACCTCGTTTATGCGAAGGGTAACGGTGCTGTAGCTTACTCTGTTTGCGAGAATTTTGAGCTGTGAAGTATAGGATTCTATCTGATAGTTGACTTCGGAGAGCCTTTCCTGAATTGCAAGCACGTTATCGAGCGATTCGGCTTTCTCGAGCAGATTTGTGAGGGTCTGTTTTTCTGTTTTATAGGCTTCGATTCTGCTTTCAAGGTCAACGTATTCAAGGGTAACGTTCTGCTGATTTTCCGTTTTGCTTATTATCGTTCCGTTTTCGCCTGCCGAAGTGATAAAAGCATCAAGCTTATCTGCAGGAATTCTGACGGTATAAGTTGCAAAGCGCCTTGAACTGTAGCCGTTGCCGAAATCGGCCGAAGAATTTTCAATATAGCCGCCGAGAGCGGTGACGCTTGCCGTGAGCGATGAAATATAGGCGTCGTATTCTTTTGTCTGAACCGAAACGTCAACCGTTTTGATAATCTTTTCGTCTGTTTTTTCTGCAGGGGCTTCGGCGCTGTCGTTGAGCGAAGTGTCTATGCTGACGGATTCGTTTTTCATTTCTTCAGCATAGTACTGAATTTCGGGAATACCTGCTGCGGAATCGTTTTCGGCGTCTTTTGCACCGCTGCTGCAGGCGCAGAATGAGAGGATAAGCAAAAGGCACAGGGCGAGGGCAAGAAATTTTTTCATAATTATCACCTTTCTTTGATATTGTTATATCTGATTTGCAGAAATGTTAAATTTCTTCAAAACACTTGACTTTTTTGAAAAAATATGCCACAAATATAATATACTTTGAATAACTTTGAGTTTTTCGGGAGGAGTTTACCGTGAAAAAAATAATAGCAATTTTACTTGCAATGGCATCTGTTGCAACTCTTGCTGCCTGCAACGGCAATGAAGAAAAAGAAACCGACCCTGCAGACCCCGAAGTTTTTATGTCACAGCAGCTTGCTGCAGAAGCAGAGCAGTCAAAAGCGCTTGAAGAAAAAAAGCAGGAAGAGATCAAGGCTCAGGAAGAAATTGACGAATACATAAAAAAGGTTGGAAAAACCAAGAAAAAATCCCAGATTGTTATCAAATGCGAAGTTCCCGACTATATGGGAAGAGAATACTGGAAATTTGAATTCAAGGGCAACGGCGAATATAAATCAAAAACCGAATACTATTTCCTTGCAACAAAAGAACAGTATGAAGCAAAAATCGAAATTGCAAAAGATACAGACGGTCTGAAGCTTGTTGAAAAAGACGAAAACACAAGAATGGTTGTTATAAGAAACGATAAGTTCAACGGCCGTTCGTTTGACACAATGTATGAAATGTACACCGATGAATCCACGTCAGGAATGGGTTACACCGTAATTGAATAATTTATCGGGGGCTGCTCGGCAGCCCTCGTTTATTTTTTATAGAAGCCGTCAATTTTATTGCGGTCGCCCGAATAAATAATATCGGCGTCGAAGCCGATGCCCGTATCACTTAAATGGGCAAGAATCCGTTCGTTATAAAGTGCGTTTGCCGCTTCAAAGTCATCGCGTGAAACGTTGAAATGCTCAACGAACTGAACCATTGCCATACCGTCGTCTGCGTTGATGCCGTTTGCCCATATTCCGTATTCTTCATCATCAACGAGGGAACGGAATTCATAAGGAATTATCGCATAAATATCGTGAAAATCTTCGGCATTGAAAAGCGGATAATCCGTTGCTGCCGAGGAGTTTTCCACATATATTATATCTTCATATACATCTTCTTCGGCATACAGGTCATATTCTTCTTTAACGCCTGCGGCAGAGTCGGCGGCGTTTTTATCGGGAGCAGATGCTCTGAAAAGGAAGCCGGGCGAAGCAAGCACAACGGTTATTACCGCAGCAGCCGCGGCAATGCCGCTAAGGGGCATGAGTTTGGATTTACGCTTTTTGTTTTTGCAGGAATTCAGAATTTTTGCTTTCTGAATATCGTCAAGAGCGATTTCTTCAACCGCAGGTTTGATTTTATCAAAATCCATTTATACCGCCTCCTTTTCATAAAGTTCGCGAAGAATATCTCTGCCTCTCTGAAGCCTTTTTCTTACCGCTGCCGACGTTATGCCGAGCATAGATGATATTTCGTCGGTTGAGTAGCCTTCAACGTAGTGAAGATGAATGATTATTCTGTATTTTTCATCAACAGAAACAAGCAGACCGAGAATTTGCGCATTATCCTCGCTCTTGCTCAGATTTCTGATTTCGTCAAGGCTGAGAAAGCTTTCGTGCTTCCGACGGCGCAGCATATCTTTGCAGACGTTGGTGGAAACTCTTATCAGCCACGCTTTTTCGTGTTCGTAATCATTGAAATCGGATGATTTCGTTATGTAGCGGAGAAAACATTCCTGAACGGCATCCTGAGCGTCTTCTCTGTTTTTGAGCAATACCGCACAGAGACGATAAAGGCTGTTGCCGTATTCTTCAACGGCTCGGCTTGCATCCGGAGCAATTTTTGATTTGCTGTTTTTCAATCATCCACCTCCCATCACTGTATACACGAAACTGATTTGTGTTTTGTGACAAAAAACTGAAAAATTTTTAAAAATGACAAAAGGCACCCGTAAAGGTGCCTTGAAATTACTTCTTATAAACTTTGATGATTTCGCCGATATACATTTTATGGTAGTCCTTGTTGGCATAGTTGTTTTCGATTGATGAATCAACAAAGCCTGCAGGGTCAAAAAACTGAGAAGCCATTTTGCGGCATACTATTGTGTATTCCGCCTGCTCAAAGGTTACGCCGCCGTCAACGAAAACGGGAGTTAAGCCGCACTGCGCCGCCTTGTCGATATCTCTGCCGCTTTTTGAACCGCAGATGCGAAGCGCGTCTTTATATTCACTGCCGTAGAATGAAAGGGTGAAAATATCTTCTTTTTCAATGAATTCAAAGGTGTATCGCTGAGGACGGATGAAAACGAATGCGGCATCCTTGCCCCAGATTTCGCCCACTGCGCCCCAGCTGACGGTCATTGTGTTGAATTTTTCGCCGTTGCCTGCGGTGACGAGACCCCAGCCGTCCGCGATAAGCTCAACGGGGCTTTTTCCGATTTCTCTGATGTTTATTTCTTTCATAAAAGCACCTCCGATGGATTGTGTATAATATATATACTTTGTTTGAAGATAACATTCTGTTTTATAAGTGAAAAATTAATAGTGAATAGTGAAGAGTTTCGGATAGGCTCCGCCTATGACCGAATATATTAACTCCCTCAGTCCTCAGAAAGCAATAATAATTAGGGTGTGGGCAACGCCCACCCTTAACTATTCACTTTTCATTATTCACTATTCACTAAAAACGGACGAACTGTGAATTGTCCTTACGATGTTGCTGTTAATTAAAATATATTATATCATAACGGCAAAAAATTTTCAATCAGGTAAACAAACTGTAAATTATTATGTTTATATTGAAATTGACAGAAAAAAATGCTACAATAAAAATCTATATGAGAAAAGGAGGAAAAACGTTTGGATAAAGAAAATTTGAACGGTATTCCCGAAGAAGAAATAATAAAATGTTCCTATTGCGGCAGAAACGAAGCCGCAGAGGGCAGTGAATATTGCGATGCCTGCGAATCAAAGCTTCTTGCAAAGCGCATTCCGTTTATGGGCTGGGCTGCAGGTTTTGTTTCGCTGTTGGCTGCCGTTGTTCTTTTCACAGTTGCGATGTCGGGCACGATTCTGACTTCGGGCGTAAGCAGCGGCGATAAATATGCCGATGACAAAAACTGGCACGCAGCCTATGAGCAGTATTTTGAGGGCTACAGAAAGTCTGTCGGCAGGATTAACGTTATCAACGATTTCCTCAACGGCATTTTTGAAACCGAACAAAGGGCTTACGTAAATCCCTCTCTCGGCATCAAAAAGAAAATGATAAACGTTGTTGCGAATTATTACGGTCCTCTTGATGCTTATTATTATGCAACGGCTTTTCTGAGCGAAAACGAGATGGCAATGCCGTTTATGAAGGACTACACAAGAATATATCAGGATTTCCAGACCACTTATATGACGGTTGAAGAAACCTCTAACAAATCCTTTGAGGAAAATGCGGATTATAAAGCAATCCTTGCCGAAATGGACGAACACGCAGACAAGGAGGGCGTAAACAAAGTTTTCCTTAACTATCATAAATACGTTGTTGCAGTCAATCTCGGCGCACCCGTTTCGGAACAGATTGAAATTCTCAAAAACATTGAGAAATTTGCGGCTGAATCGGGCGATGACTACAGCTGGCTTAGCAACCCCACAATGGCGCAGACGCTCTACGATGCAGGCGAAACTGATGAAACGATGGTTTATCTTGATAAAATCATTGAGAGCAACAAATCGAGCTACGAAGCATACAGGCTCAAAATGAAAATTCAGGTTATGGCAGGTGACGTTGAAGCCGCGGGCGAAACCGTTGCCGAGTTCAGAGCCAACTATGAAAACAACGAACTCGGTTATTTTGCCGACGTTCTTGAAATTGAGTATCTTCGCTGCATCGGTGAATATGAAAAAGCGGAGGCGCTCTGTGTTGAAGCCGATGAAAGCTATAAGAACGTTCCCGAAACCAACGGCATTATGGATCTGACCTATATAATAGAAAACAGACTCATTGTGCCTACCGAGATTTACCGCCAGCGCGCTCTTCTTCTTATGACGGTCGGCAATTACGGCGATGCTTTCCGTGAGATAATGGAAGCTTACCGTATGGAAACATACTACGCACAGAATATTCAGTGCGTAACAAGCCTTAACGACCCGAAATTCTACGGCACGCTTTATCTCAGCGCATTCCTTGCAAACAGCAACAATCAGGTGGCGGAAGAGGATATGCCTGACGTTGAAATGGTTCTTGGAATGTTTAGCGAAGGCTCGGTTTCAAAAGAAATCGATGCAATCAAAAACGGCGAAAAAACCGTTAAAGAAGTTCTTGCGGAAGGAGATTTTGAAGCGGCATGACAACAGCTTATGTAATTTTTAAAATTCTTACTTTTCCCGGAACTTTCGTTAAAGGATTCTGGGAGCATCTCATATGCAAAATCCTCGGCCTGCCCGTTGAAACTTCGGCTTATCTGAGCCTGAATGAGCTTTGCGGCCACGTTGACCACACGTTCCCCAAAAAGCCTTTTGCCGCTTTTGTTATGGCAACGGTTCCTTCGCTTATGAATTTGTTTATCGGTTCGGCTTTTTTCGGTTCGGGCTACAAGCTGATTTATGATATGGAAATAGGATATTATGAATCGCGCCTTGCTTTTGTGCTCGGTGTGTTCCTGCTCTATATCGGAATTTCTTTCCTCTGCAATATCTTCCCGATGGTTGAGGACGCAATGAATCTTTACGATATTCTGTATGTTCAGAAAAAGGGGAATACAGTCGGCAGAATATTTGCATTTATTCCCACCGTTTTTGTTTATGCAGGCTCATATCTTGAAAGATACTGCGTGACCGAAATCCTTCTTGTGGTTTTCATTGTCGGTTTTTCGCTTCTGAAAAAATATATGTTCATATAAACCTTTTAAAACACTTGCGGTTCTGCCGTGAGTGTTTTTGCTTTTCGTGGAAATAATAACCCGAAAGGAGAGATGTTTATGTGCACTGCAATCACTTTGAAATCAAACGGCTTTTATTTCGGCAGAAATCTTGACCTTGACTGCGGATATAACGAAACCGTTTGCGTAACGCCGAGAAAATATCCGTTTTTTCTGCGTAACGGCAACACTCTTGACGAGCATTATGCGATTATCGGAATGGCGGCTGTCAGAGGCGGATATCCGCTTTATTACGATGCAACCAACGAAAAGGGGCTGAGCATGGCAGGGCTGAATTTCCCCGATAACGCAGTGTATTGTGCCGAAAACGAAGAAAAAGAAAATATAACGCCGTTTGAGTTTATTCCGTATATACTCGGGCTGTGTGCAAACGTTGAGGAGGCTGTCGTTAAAATCAAAAAAATGAATCTTTGGGATAATCCGTTCAGCAGAGAAATTCCTCTTACACCTCTTCACTGGCTGCTTGCGGATAAGGAAAGGGCTGTGACGGTTGAGCCGATGAAAGACGAGCTTAAAATATATGAAAACCCTGTCGGGGTGCTGACCAACAATCCGCCGTTTGATTATCATTTGCATAATCTTACAAATTATATAAAGCTTTCGCCTGACCAACCTGAAAACCAATTCAGCAAAAAAATAAATCTTGCTCCCTACGGAGCGGGTATGGGTGCTGTGGGTCTGCCGGGTGATTTGTCATCGGTATCAAGATTTGTCAGAGCAGCTTTCACAAAACTCAACTCCGTTTGTGAAGATGACGTGACTCAATTCTTTCATATTCTTACAAACGTTGCTCAACCGAGGGGTCTTAACCGCATGAGTGAGGGAAAATATGAATATACCCTTTATTCTTCGTGCTGTGATACTGAAAAAGGCATTTATTATTATACCACCTACGGTAATCGGCAAATCACCGCCGTTGATATGAACAATGAGAATCTGAACGGCGGAAAAGTTGTGTCTTATCCGCCGGTTAAAGAACAGAATATTATGCTTCAGAACTGATTTTTATTGCAATTTTTCTTTTTTTGTGATAAAGTACACTTGATTTCTATAAAAGGGGAAAAGAAAATGAGCGTAATCAGATATATTTTCAGGTTTCTTCCGCTTTTGATTTCAACGTTTGTGCTTGCCTGCTCTCTGCCTTCAGAGGGTGCAGAAAGGCTTGCCGCTGAAATTGAAGAGCAGAAAACACGAATTGCATCGCTTGAGCAGGCTTATGAAAACGGCGAGATAGCGCCCGTTGATCAGAATACTTTTTTTGACGGAGACCTGCAGGCTGAGCTTGAAAACGGCATCAGATTCAACGAGCTTCGCTACGTGGCAACCCATAACAGCTATCAGACCGAATCGCTCGACACACTGAAAACGATTTACCGAAACCTTTCTGATATCACGTTCGGTCTTGTGGCAGGCAACAAGGCGGATTTTGTCAGCCCTACTCTGACTGAACAGCTCAACAGCGGAATTTACAGCCTTGAGCTTGATATTGAGGTGCTTGATGAAGACGGTGACGTCGATTTTGTGTGTATGCACGCACCGGTAACTCAGATGACAACCTCCTGCTACGATATGGAGCTTGCTCTAAAGGAAATAGCAATGTGGTCCGATAACAATCCGAACCATCTGCCCGTAACAATCATAATCGAACCCAAAGAATCTTTCTGGCCGATGAAAAACCTGAGAAAATTCAATATCGGCTATTCGGATGAGTTTGATGCGCTTCTGCGAGAAACCCTCGGCGATAAGCTTTTCACTCCTGCCGATATGCTCAGGGATTATGAAAACTTCGGCGAAATGAGAGCAGCCGACGATTGGTGCAAGGTTCAGGATATGCTCGGCAAGGTGCTTATTCTTTTGCACGAAGGCAACACCACGGAGGACTATATTGAGCTTGATGAATCCCTTAAATCTCAGGCTATGTTTCCTATGCTCAGAGCAGAAGACGTCAACAGAGACTGCGCATCGGTTCTGCTTATCAACGATCCCGAAGAATGCGGCAGCGAATATATAAACGAAAAGAATTTTGTTGTCCGCACAAGGGCTGATGAATACACAAGCGTATCCGAAGGCAGACGAAAAGATGCTTTTGCCTGCGGCGCACAGATAATCTCAACCGATTTTCCCGTTAAAAACGGAATGACGGCAGATGATTATATTGTGAGTTTTGAAAACTATAAAACAATTTCGCGGTAATACAGCAACCCCCTGATTCCAAATGAATCAAGGGGTTGATTTTTATTTGTTCATCAAAACTCTCATAAACAGTCCGCCCTGAACCGTTCTGTGGCGGAACGAAACCCATCTGCTGCTGACCGTATCGTACCAATCGGTCATCGGCACTCTTGAAGGGCTGTCGTTATATGCTTTCCAAAGCGGAGCAACAAATTCGGCAAAAACCTTGTCCGATGATGCCATTGAAGCCGTCCACACAAGCCAGTCGGATTTGGTGTAGTCTGCTCTGCTGTCAAGCGGCATACCGTATTTATTGAAATGCTTCATATTGTTTGCAAGTTCGGCATCCATAAATTCCTGAGTAAAAAGTCCGCTGTTCCAGACCCTGTCCCATACCATATTGTATTTCATCGAATATGTATCGGGCCGGTCAAAGGCGAGGCGGGTTGAACCGTCATCATTGAGCGCAGTGTTCATCCAGTTTGCCGCCATTTTCTCGGCTTCGCTGCGGTAATATGCCGATTTTTCGGCATCGCCGAGCATATTCTGAATCATCGACATTCCCTGAAGACCCATAATCGCCTTGAGAGAAAGGTTGCAGTTATGGGCAAGGTGACCCGCAAAGTCATCGGTGCAAAGCTGATGACCGGGGTCTGCGCCGTATTCGATGAGATATTTGCACCATTTTTCAAGAAGGTCAATATGTTCGTTTGCAAAGTCTGCAGAGCCTGTTGCGAGGGCAACGTTTGTTTCCATAATAAGCATATTTCCGCATTCTTCAACGGGCATCTGCCATTTGAGGATGTCTTTCTGATTATTAGCATAAACCTGACCGTTGAGCAGGGGATACTGACCCACGTCGTGAGGCGCAAAGTCAAAATTCCACATATCGCTGAGCGCAAATTTATAAACGGGTCTCATCATACCCTTGACAAGTTCGGGGTTATAGATAAGATACATCGGCGTTGACGGATATGAAACGTCAACCGTTGCGGCACAGCCGTTTGAGTTGCACTCCTTCGAAATATAGAGAATATCTCCGTTTTCATCAAGCACAAGCTTATGAGCCGCAATAACCTGACGGTATGTGAGCGAAAGAAGCTCTGCATATTCTTCGCCGCCTGCGGCAAAGGCATCGTCATAAAGCTTCTTTGAAAAAGCTTTGCATACGGGAACGAGCTTTTCGTATTCTTCGGCGGCTTCGGCGATTGCATCGGTTATGCTCTGACCGTCTTTGTTCCAGTATGAACGCAGATGTTTGCCGAAGTATTCGATGCTTTCAATATCGTCATAAGCAAAAAGATAAAGAACGGGTGAGTTTTCTTTGAGCGGTGCGGTGATGCAGATGTGTTTATCCCTGCGAATCTCACAGTCATAGTTTGCAGCTTCGGGGCTGTTGCAGGCGAGATATAAATATCCCCAGTCAATTTTTACAAGGTCGCCGCTTGAGTGAAGAGGCTTCTGGTCGGGATTGCCCATTTTCATTGCGGCAAGCGAGCCGATTGAAAGCTTTTCGGTAACAACCTCAATGTTGTTCGGCTCTTCAAGGCAGAGTTCTTCACTTGCGGCAATATCAACTTTAACGTCGTGAGGCTTGCCGTCTTTGTATTCGCAGCCGATTTCAAGGTAAGAAACGGGGCGTGTAAGAAGACGGTAATCATCGGGGATAAGGGGAGTCAGGAACTTTGCGGTAAGGATGATTTTATCGTTTTCAAAAACCGCTGTTGTTGAAAGTGCGTCGATATCGAGAGATACCTGCAGAATTTTTTTAACGTTTTGATTATAGCCGAGAAAAAGGAATTTTTCGCCGTCAACCTCAACGGTGCCGATTATTGAATTGCCTTTTGCCGACCAATGCTCGGTTTTTGTGTGGTTCAGATTGCAGTCGGGTGACCACACCGAAAAATAAGGGTCGATTGTTATAAGGGGTACTGATGGCGCGCGAAGTTTCATTTGTATCATCCTTTCGGAACGTGGTATGGGTGAATTATACATTATGCCGAAAAAGAAATCAATAAAAAACTCCGATGAAAAATCATCGGAGAATGGCACCCCCTGCGAGAATCGAACTCACAACTAATCCTTAGGAGGGATTTATTATATCCATTTAACTAAGGGGGCATATGTAACTTTGATTATTCTACCAAAAACACATTGTAAAGTCAAGATGAAAATTGACGGTGAAACTGCCGTATATTCGGCATTTTGCCGATAAATAATACTTGAAAAATTTGACATAATATTATAAAATAAGTAATTGGTAAAGTATGTTCCTACTAAAATATCGAAAGGATTGAAAAAAATGAGCTTACTTAACAAAAAAACAGTTGACGACATCAATGCAAAGGGCAAGAAGGTGCTTGTTCGTTGTGACTTCAACGTGCCTCTCAAGGAAGGCGTTATCACAGATGAAAACAGAATCAACGCAGCTCTTCCCACCATTCAGAAACTTATAAATGACGGTGCAAAGGTTATCCTTTGCTCACATCTCGGCAAGCCCAAGAACGGCCCCGAAGCTAAATTCTCACTTGCTCCCGTAGCAAAGAGACTCAGCGAAAAGCTCGGCAAAGAAGTTGTTTTTGCAGCTGACGATACAGTAGTCGGCGAAAACGCAAAGGCAGCGGTTGCAGCTATGAACGACGGCGACGTTGTTCTTCTTGAAAACACACGTTTCCGTGCAGAAGAAACAAAGAACGGCGAAGCATTCTCAAAGGATCTTGCAAGCCTTTGCGAAATGTACGTTAACGATGCTTTCGGCGCAGCTCACAGAGCACATTGCTCAACAGTAGGCGTTACAGCTTACGTTGAAGAAGCAGCAGTAGGTTATCTTATGGGCAAAGAACTCAAGTATCTCGGCAACGCTGTTGAAGATCCCGAAAGACCCTTCGTTACAATCCTCGGCGGTGCAAAGGTTGCAGATAAGCTCAACGTTATCGAAAACCTTCTCAACAAAGCAGATACACTCATCATCGGCGGCGGTATGGCTTACACCTTCCTTGCAGCTAAGGGCTACGGCGTAGGCAACTCACTCCTTGACGAAAGCAAGATTGATTACTGCAAGGATATGCTTGCAAAGGCTGAAGCAAAGGGCGTTAAGATTCTTCTTCCCGTTGACGTTGTTACAGCAGCAGGCTTCCCCAACCCCATTGATGCTCCCATCGACACAGAAGTTTTCGCAGCAGACGCTATTCCCGCTGATAAAGAGGGTCTTGACATCGGTCCCAAGACTGCAGAACTCTATGCAGAAGCAGTTAAGAGCGCAAAGACAGTTGTATGGAACGGTCCTATGGGCGTTTTCGAGAATCCCACTCTTGCAGCCGGTACAATTTCAGTTGCTAAGGCTCTTGCAGAAACAGACGCTGTTACAATCATCGGCGGTGGCGACTCGGCAGCAGCAGTTAACACTCTCGGCTTCGGCGATAAGATGACTCACATCTCAACCGGCGGCGGTGCTTCACTCGAATTCCTTGAGGGTAAGGCTCTCCCCGGCATTGAAGCAGTTAACGATAAATAATTTTTGCGACCTTTGACTTTCTCGTTCGCTCACGTATCTGTATACGCTACGCTCACTGCGAAAGCCAAATCTCATCAAAAATTCCGTTATCGTTTGCAATGTTTTTGCTGACGGTAATCTAAATATATAATCGGAAGGAATTGAAATACAATGGATAAATCACTCCGCAGACCTGTTATTGCAGGCAACTGGAAAATGAACAACAATGCCGAGCAGACAAAGGCTCTCATCGAAGCAATGAAGCCTCTCGTTGCAGATGCAGACTGTGACGTTGTTATCTGCGCTCCCTATATCGACCTTTATGCAGCAATGGAAGCAGCTGAAGGCTCAAACATCAAAATCGGTGCCGAAAACTGCCATTGGGCAGAAAAAGGCGCTTTCACAGGTGAAGTTTCAGCTGAAATGCTCAAGGCTGCAGGCGTTCCCTACGTTATCATCGGTCACTCAGAAAGAAGACAGTACTTCGGCGAAACAGACGAAACAGTCCGTGACCGTGTAAGAGCTGCTCTTAACGCAGGTCTTAAGGTTATCCTTTGCGTTGGTGAAGTTCTTAAGGAAAGAGAGCTCGGCATCACTGCTGAAGTTGTAAGAATGCAGACAAAGGTTGCTCTTTCAGGCGTTTCAGAGGCTGAGCTTGCAAACATCATCATTGCTTATGAACCCGTATGGGCTATCGGTACAGGTCTTACCGCTACTCCCGAGCAGGCAAACGAAGTTTGCACTGTTATCCGCGCTCTTATTGCAGAGCTTTATACAAAGGATGCGGCTGATAAGTTCGTTATTCAGTACGGCGGTTCAATGAATGATGCAAACGCAGCAGAGCTTCTTGCTCAGTATGACGTTGACGGCGGTCTTATCGGCGGTGCATCACTTGTTGCAGAAAAGTTTGCAGCTATCGTTGCAGCAGCTTCAAAATAAAAATGTTCCACAGGGGTCGGCTTCGACCCCTATATTTTTGAAAGGATTGTTTACTATGAGCAAAAAACCCGTGCTTCTTTGCATTATGGACGGTTTCGGCAGAAACGACAGCGATTACGGCAACGCAATCGCAAGTGCAAAGACACCTAACCTTGATAAAATTATGGCTGAAAACCCCATGACTTATATCGGCGCTTCGGGTATGGACGTTGGTCTGCCCGACGGTCAGATGGGTAACAGTGAAGTCGGCCACACAAACATCGGCGCAGGCAGAGTTGTTTATCAGGAACTTACAAGAATCACAAAGTCAATTGCTGACGGTGACTTCTATAACAATGAAACTCTTCTCGGTGCAATGGAGAATTGCAAGAAGAATGATTCAGC
>JAZSBC010000042.1:0-4074 GCA_045602245.1 Acutalibacteraceae bacterium
TGCTTCTGTCCTTAATCATTGTCGGCGTTGCAACAACCTGAAGCTCCACGCTGTCCGAAAAGCCGTCGCCCTCGGCGGTAATTGTTGCCTTGCCCTCGGCAAGAGCAGTCACTCTTCCCCCTTTGTCAACAGCCGCAACGTTTTCGGGCTCTGCGCTCCATTCAAGACGCCTGTCCCTGACCTTTTTGTCAAAAACACATTCAAGAGTTCGGCTGTCTCCGACGCAAAGCTCCCAGTTTTCGGGCACAACAATGCGCAATTTACCCGAAACGGGAACAACTCCCGTAAGAAGCGAAGAAACCGCCAGCCACAGCGAAACGAACATCGAAATAATGCGGTTTATCATGTTTTATCCTCCTGAAAAACAAATTCGGTTTCTGCAAAAAATAGAATTTTTGAGGATTTACGTTTTTTATTTAAGAATCTCTGTTCTTTATCTTAAGACCCAGAATGCTTATACCAGCACAGGCAACGGTAATAACAAGGCAGGCAAACCACGAGCCGAGAACGTTTTCTGTTGTTCCCTTATATTCATCAACCTCTTCAAAGTTGCCCGATTCTTTTAACGACTCCGCAATCATCTGGTTTTGCGGGTCTTTGTCGTCTTCAAGCTCAACAATGATTTTATATTCGGTTTCATCGTTGATATCCGCAGTTGCCGCAAATGCAGACATACCCCATTTGCTGTAGGTAACGTTTGCAAACGTATCGGCAGCGCCTTTAAGCTCAAACAGAACGCCGCTCATAACAAGCTGAATGATAAGCACAAAAGGCATTATGGTCATAGCAGTTGTGGGTGTACCCGAAAGCGAAGATACCATAATACCAAGCACAGCCGAACCGAAAGTAAGAAGAAACATTGTTACAAAGTTTTCCATAAACGCAGGCAGAAAAACACCGTCAGACGGAGCATGCCTGAAAAAGCCGAAAATAAGGCATATGATAAACATAAGCACGGTCTGAACAAAACAGAGCACCGCCTGCCACATAACGTTGGCAGTGATGTATGATGCAAGATTCATACCCTGTCTGTATTCAGAGCGGATGATATCGTGTTCTTTGCAAATGCTCTGGATGGAGTTGAAGATGCCGAGCCAGATGCAGGCGGAAGCAAGCGTAAAGAAACCCGACTTTGTCTGTTCAAAGGATTCAAACATATTTTCGCCCGTTACCACGGCAACAATTGTTGCGATAATAGCTGCAAAAAGAATGAACTTCCATACCTTTTCCCTTATGGAAATACGTGAGATTTTGCCAAAATAAACCTTTGTCTGTTTAAAATACGATGCATTATTCAATCCACTTACCTGCCTTTATTGCCGTATATTTATCAATATAATAATCCGCTCTGCCTCTGCCGCCTTCGTGAGGAGGATTGATTTCTTTCATAATATCCTGAAGCTTTGTAACGTTGAAATATTTCAGCGCATCATAGGGATTGCCGAAAAATGCAAGATGACCTGCGTTGTCTCGGCTTGATTTTGCAAGCACGATGACCTTTGTAAACAGAATCTCGTTTGTTTCGGGGTCTGCCGCATCATCGGGTTCGTGAGAAATAACCATAACGATTTTGCCGTTATTGGAAATTTCTTTAAGAATTTCCATCTGCTGAACTCTTGACGCCGCATCAAGACCCGAGTCAGGCTCGTCACAAATGAAAACCTTCTGGAATCCGACAAGCTGAGCCGCAACGGACACCTTCTTTTTCTGACCGCCCGAAAGCTGTCTGATAAGGTGGTTTTCAAGGTTTTTAACGCCGACCTTTTCCATTACGTCGTCAATGCGCTTTTGCATATCTTCTTTTGAATAATACTTGCTGTCAAGCTTTATCTGAGCAATATCCATAAGAGTCTGGTTAACCTTATCGTTAACACGCAGATTAACAAACTGCGGCACAAGACCTATCTGCGACTTCATCGTTTTGAAATTCTGATAAAGGTTCTGACCGTCAAGAATAACCTCTCCCTCTGCCTTACCGTCGCCGAGGATTGCGTTAACAAGAGTAGTTTTACCTGCGCCCGAACCGCCGAGAATAAGAATAAAATCGCCTGCCTCCGCCTCAAAACGGATATCCTTGATAAGCGTTTTTCTTCCGAAGTTAACGTCTTTTTTCGCTATGTATACGGACAAGGTACCCGAGCGCTCACCGGGATTGTTATATAGAATATCGTCGCCCAGAACCACAAGCATTGTGTTTGCAATTTTTATAACGTCAAGATTATAAAGCGGTCTGGGATTGAAAAGCACCGCACCGTTTACGATGGTTTTGTTCTGGCTGCCTCTGTCATGAATAACCATTCCCTGAGGAGTAACGTTGATAAGCGCGTGCTCCCTTGACGCCATCATATCCTGCAGGCAAATTGTGTTCTGATTGCCTCTGCCGATTGCGATTGTGCCGTGGGCGCTGATATTTCTGAACGTTTCCCACTTTTCATTTTCTTTCATGCTTCGGCTGAAAACCATAAGCACCGCCTGCGGGTGAGGAGTATTAAGCGCAGAACTGTCAATACGGATAACGTCGCCGTCAGAAAGTCTGTAGGGCTGCGTACCTCTCTGATTGAAAGGAGGCAGCTTATATCCGTTGATATACGTTCCGTTTGTTGAGTTGTTGTCGATATAATAGTATGAATCGCTCGCAGCGTCATAAAAAAACTCGCCGTGGCGTCTGCCTGCAATACCCGAATTTACTCTGATATCGGTTGTTGCCTCGGCATAATCTCTGCCAAGCGTCATACTGCCCTTGAGCGTTAGAATAATCGGCGTTCTTCTGCTGTCAATAATAAGCAGCTTTGCCGTCTGCACAGGCTTGGGCGCATAATAAACTGTCATATCATTCATTTTAATACCTCATCAATCAACTTTATTCTGTTTCCGTTTTGCTCCGCAGATTTTATGTGTTCAGCTGCTTTATTCTATCGGCACCGCATAAAAGGAATAGGGTGCGTATTTTCCGCTTTCGGCGTAGGTTTCATCTGCAACAAGGCAGGTCTTTGAATAATAGGCACGCTTTATGAGCTCCTTTGTGAGGTTAGCAACATCGTCACGGCCGAGTGCTTCCTCAACATCAAGCCAGATTACCTCGCTGTTTTCGTCGCCGTCTGTTACAGCCTCGCCCGAAACGTATTCCGCACGGAAGGCAACATACCAATCGTGCATATTGAAGCGTATTCCGATTATTTCCTTCGGCTCAACAACGATTTTTGTTTCTTCGAGGTATTCTCTTTTAACGGCATCCTCGGGAGCTTCGCCGTAATCAACATATCCGCCGGGAACAACAAGCATATTCTTGCCTGCACCGTATGTATGCCTTGCAAGAAGTACCTTGCCGTCTTTGATTACCACGCCTGTTACGCTTTTTGTGTAGTTTGTTTCCATTTTTCTTTTCTCCCTTAATTAATTTTCATCCAGCGTTCATATCCGCTTTCTATTATCTGCGTATACTCAGGCACATATCTCTTTTTTGCAATTTGCTGTATCTTCAGTCGAGTTTCTTCATCAAGATTTTTGCAGCGGTAAAAAGTATCGTCCCACATGAGAACATCACTATCAGGCAGGTGCACTTTTTCAAGGTTTTCACATCCTGAAAACGCATAATCTCCTATCCGGCTTACACTTTCGGGGAGTAACAGACTTGTTAAAGCGAAGCATTGAGCAAATGCCTCCCGTCCTATTTCCGTAACACCTTCAGGCATTATTATTTCCTTCAGTGCGGCACACCCCATGAATGCCCACGTATCTATCACCCTCATGCTTTTCGGAAATACCACTGAGGTTAATCCTGTGCAATCTAAAAACGCATCCGCTCCTATTTTTGTTACACCTTCGGGTATAATCACTTTCTCCAACTTGTTGCATCCATAAAAAGCATTTTCCGTTATATGTGTTACACCTTCAGGTATTGCAAGTTTTTTTATCAAATTACCATTCAAATACAAATTCCCTGCATAACACAGAGGATTGGAACGGTTATTACCAAATTCAATATTACACCATTTATATAAATTACTGATGTGCACTCCCTTAAGATTTACACACTCATCAAACGCACCTGTACCTATAAAAGTTAAATTTTCC
>JAZSBC010000043.1:0-2574 GCA_045602245.1 Acutalibacteraceae bacterium
ATCTGCGGCGAGGCATACATAACTAACGTTGCGGTTTTTGATAATTGCCGCAATCTCGGCATCGGCAGAGCGCTTCTGAAAGCTGCCTGCAACGGTGCCGAAAACAGAAACTGCGAATTTATCACCCTTGAGGTGAGAGAAAGCAATCTGCCTGCAATCGCCCTTTATGAATCAGAGGGCTTTGAAAAGGCGGGAATACGAAAAAATTTTTATTCATCTCCGACTGAAAACGGAGTTATTTACACAAAATACTTTGTAAGTGAAGAGTGAAAAATGAAAAGTGAACGGTTAAGGACGGGTTTCACCCGTACCCGTTATATTCGGTTATAGGCGGAGCCTATCCTTAACTTTTCATTGTTTACTGTTAACTTTTCACTTGAAATGAGGTAAACCTATGAAAATCCTTGCAATCGAATCTTCATGTGACGAAACCGCTGCAGCCGTTGTTGAAGACGGCAGGAAGGTGCTTTCAAGCGTTATTGCATCGCAGGTGAGCGAGCATATAGTTTACGGCGGCGTTGTGCCTGAAATCGCATCAAGAATGCACGCTCAGGCAATCAGCGGAGTTGTCTCAAAGGCGATGAGCGATGCAGAGGTCGGCTATTCCGATATTGATGCAATCGCCGTCACCTATGCGCCGGGTCTTATCGGTGCGCTTCTTGTAGGAGTGAATTTTGCAAAAGGTCTTGCATATTCAACGGGTCTTCCGCTTGTTCCCGTGCATCATCTTCGCTCTCATATTGCCGCAAACTATATTTCTCACGCAGAGCTTGAACCTCCGTTTCTCTGCCTTGTTGTTTCAGGCGGTCACAGCCATATAGTCGCCGTTAATGATTATACCGATTTTTCTATCATCGGCAGAACCCGTGACGATGCGGCAGGTGAATGTATGGATAAAGCGGCGAGGGCAATGGGTCTGCCTTACCCCGGCGGAGTCAATCTTGATAAAATCAGTGTTGACGGTGACCCGACTCTCTATAAACTCCCTCATCCCCGTGTTGACGGAGGTGAATATGATTTCAGCTTTTCGGGTCTTAAAACGGCGGTTGTGAATATTATTCATAATTCAAAGCAGAAGGGGATTGAGGTAAGCGTGCCTGATTTGGGTGCAGCCTGCATTGAAACCGTTGCTGACTGCCTTGTTAAAAACACCGTTAAAGCGGCTGAAAATTTCGGCTTTGATAAAATCGTGCTTGCAGGCGGCGTATCCGCAAATTCACGCCTTCGCAAAAGAATGGATGCCGTTTGCAAGGAAAAGGGGTGGCAGCTTTATATGCCCGAGCTTTCGCTCTGCGGAGATAATGCGGCGATGGTCGGCGCTCAGGCATATTATGAATTCAAAAACGGAAATATTGCAGGATTGGATCTCAATGCATTTGCAACAATGCCTATAGATAATATTTAATGTTGACTTTACAAAAAACTGTGATATAATTACTATGGGTAAAGTTGGAAGAGGAGTTTTGTTGAGCTGTAAAGTATGACAAAACAGGCTCATTCAACCCGATAATTTTGTTTAATTTTAGTGGCTTTTCTGCACGAAAGGAGAAAAACTATGGAAAATATGACTACAAACAAGAGCGTTCTTTCATGGATTAATGAAAAAGTTGAACTCGTTAAGCCTGATAAGATCGTTTGGATCGACGGCAGCGAGGAGCAGATTGAAGCTCTCCGCGCAGAAGCTTGTTCAACAGGCGAAATGATTAAGCTTAATCAGGAACTTCTTCCCGATTGCTATCTTCACAGAACAGCAGTTAACGACGTTGCACGTGTTGAAGGCAGAACTTTCATCTGCGCTCCCTCAAAGGAAGAAGCAGGCCCCACCAATAACTGGATGGATCCCGCAGAAGCTTATGAAATGCTCTATGCTATCGCTAAGGACAGCTACAAGGGCAGAACAATGTACGTTATTCCCTATTCAATGGGTCCTGTAGGTTCAAAGTTCTCAAAGATCGGTATTGAGCTTACTGACTCTATCTACGTTGTTCTCAATATGGTTATTATGACAAGAGTAGGTTTGGACGTTCTCAAGGCTCTCGGCGACAGCGAAGACTGGGTTCGCGGTCTTCACTGCAGATGCGATATCGACGAAGAGAAGAGATATATCTGCCAGTTCCCCCAGGATAACACAATCATTTCAGTTAACTCAGGTTACGGCGGAAACGTTCTTCTCGGCAAGAAGTGCTTCGCTCTCCGTATTGCTTCATATCAGGGCAAGAACGAAGGCTGGCAGGCAGAGCATATGCTCATTCTCGGTCTCCAGAAGCCCGACGGTGAAATCAGATACATCTGTGCTGCTTCCCCCTCAGCTTGCGGCAAGACCACCCTTGCTATGCTTATTCCTCCCGAGGGATATTATAAGAACGGCTACCGCGTATGGTGCGTAGGCGACGATATTTCGTGGATTCGTAAGGGTGCAGACGGCAGACTCTATGCTATCAACCCCGAAAACGGTTTCTTCGGCGTTGCTCCCGGAACAAACGAAAAGTCAAACCCCAATGCTCTTGCTTCAACAAGAAAGGGCACAATCTTCACCAACGTTGCTCATAATCTTGATAATAACACTGTTTGGTG
>JAZSBC010000044.1:0-6694 GCA_045602245.1 Acutalibacteraceae bacterium
TCATACCGCTTGATGTAATCTGCAAAACCTTTTGTCTGAAGTTTTACGTCCCTAATGTCAAATGCAACGTATGATGTTTTTGAATCACGGTCAAAATAAACGATATCAGAAGTTTCGTGCCAATCGGGGTCTCCCCATTCCGCATCTTTATCGTAATAAACATCAAACTTATATATATCGTTGCAGATTTTTTCACCGATAACGTAACGGCTTGTCGGTCTGGCATATATGACCGTATCTGTTACAATATCAATCCATTTCTGAATACCATCGGAAACACATTCTAACATGCTGCTGTCCTCCGAAATACTGCATCCGCAATATCCTGACAGCCTACCGGACCAAAGATTATAATATCTGTTTCCCGTTCCGTTCATCAGAAAAGCGACTTTATGTTTCTGGTGAATTGTTATGGTATCGTACTCGCAATCGGCGACCATTTCGCAGTTGATTTTATTGCTTTTTGAGCTGACAGTCCATCTGAAAGCATACAGTCCCCACTTGTCTCCACGCAGAACAACAATCATATTCGTGAAACCGTTTTCGGCGCAAAAGGTGTCGATGTAATCATATTCGCAGTCGATTATATCGGTCAGCCTTCCGCTTTCGTGCTTTTCGGCAACGCCGAATTTACCGTCACGGCAGATGATGCAAAGCGTTCTTTCGGTTATGCAGTAATCCTTGCAGGATTTGATATCAACACGGATTGTTTTGATGATTTTTGCGGACATAATAAACCCACCTTTTATGATACTGTAACTACAATACCACATCAGGTGGGTCATAATTGGTGCATATCAGACTTTAACGATATACATTATTCTGACGGTCTGCCCTGCGTACATACTTCTGACGAGCTTTTCCGCTTCAGCAGCACCCGTTGCGGAAACAATCGGCTCGGAATGCACGTTGTTAATCTGGCAAACAACCTTCCATCTGTTCAAAAAATCACCTCCCGTTACTTTGTAAATACATTGTATCAGGAGGCGTGGGTTATTTTAGGGATATGTTATTCAAATAATGATTTAACCCAGTCTGTAAGCTCGGGTGATTCGTCAAGAACAAGTTCCTGCCAAATACCCCGATATTGAATGTGCTTATTCTTATCTTTTGCGCTGTTTGTTCTGCTTTCTTTGACAAGACAGGAGCGGTAAGTCCAATTGCTTCTTGACATATCTTCTGCGGTCAAAACAAATTTCTTGTCATAATCAAAAGTTCCGTATCCGGGTAAATCGGGAGCAAACGATAGTTTTTCTGACGGTATGTAAAGTGCATTGTTAGATTTATCCGGATTATAATTCGGGAGCGAATGGGGATGCCAGCTGTATTTTTTTATTTCTTCTTTGTCTGTTATAATTTTTCCGATTTGCATATATCCGTATATTGCATGCAAATCAGCTCTGTCATAAAAATCTTTTGAATCTTTTTTTGTTATGTAACTGTATCCGCTTCCCGTTTCTTTTGTCTTTCTGAACCAACCGAAGAAAAGAAAAACATCACCGACTTCTATATGAGAATTCTTTAAAACGCCCTGTGCTGAGTGTATCTGACCGAATGCAGGTACCCAGTTTTCAACAGGCGAAACCCTCAGATTCGGTCGGATATCGGGGTCAAGATGGCAGCATTCTCCTTTAAACTTGTTGCTTGTAAGCTGACTGAGCAAATCGCTGTATGCAACACCATTAAACTGTATATCTGAGTATGAGATTTCATCCGACGGTATAGGTAAAGAAAGCATCGTGCCATCGGGCAGAATAGGGCTCGGATAACCTCCGTTGCTGCTGTCAAAACCTTTTCTTGATAAAATTATTTTCATATTCCTTTATCCTTTCCGCATCCTTTTTTTGCGGTATCGTTGTTTCTCAGACTTTCGGGCAAATTTAATATGCCGTGTTTCTTATGCTTTAAAATTTCTTTAAAAACCGCAGTAACATCATCAGAGCATTCCGCAACCTTATGTCCGACTCCTTTTGCCAGACTGTTTCCGATCGTGCTTTTGATTTTTTCTGAATCGGTTTTATCAAGAAAACAATAATGATTAGAGATTAAAACGTATTTTTCATTTTTGTTTTTATGCGCTTCGTCCCAATCTCGGTCTTGCAGATACTCCTCTGAATGGATTTCGCTTCCGTTGTGAGCAAAACGCACACCGTTATGCTCTCTGTTTCCGTTATCGCAAGGGATATAGATCTTATCGCTTCTTTTATCTTCGGTATTTCCGAAGTAATCGGAATAATTTTTCACATCGTCAATTTTAGCTATATATAATATATCGTTATCTTTGTTTTTGAAATTTTCATCTTCGCCAAGGCTTTTTCCGACAATACCGACTATCCAAAAAATATCATTATTTTTATTGTTTAAAAAACGTCTGCCGACAACTCTTCTCATATCTCTTTTACAAATTGCAAGCGAAAGACAATCGGCATCATAGCAAGGTGCCGTTCCGCCGAAATATGTTATTCGATATGAATAAATAAAAACATTACCCATGCGTTTTACCTCAATTATATTTCTCCACTGCCTTCTGCAGTGCTTTCTTTATATCATTCACAAGACTTTCGGGGGATGTGACGGTTATATGCTCGCCGTACTGCATCGCCCAGAATTTCATTGCCATTTTGCTGACTCTGACCTCAGCCGTAACCTCGTCTTCGGTTTCATCGCTGAATTTAACGTCCTTGCCGAACCAGTCGATAATTTCAGTAACAATATATTTCTTCGCTCTGAATGTGACCTTTTCGGTCTTGTCGGCAAACATATAAATATGCTCCGCCATATGCTTGGGCAAGTCAAGTCCGTTCTGAAGTCCGTCAACCTTCTTCATCGGTTTTACGGGAGCGTTAAGCAATCGGATATCCGTTATTCTGTCAAGGCGGTAGTTTGATACGTTGTTGTACTTGTCATAATTACAGACAAGGTAATATCTGCCGTTTGTGGCAACCATCTGGTATGGATTAACGATGTACTCCCTCACATTGCCTTCGCTGTTTTTGCGTGGGTGCTGTTTTTTATCAGTACCCATATCGTTATACTTGAAGGCCACCTGTCTGCCCTTGCTGATTGCCTCGTCAAGAATTTCAATCGTCAAGAAAAGTTCCTTATTCTGAGGCATATTCTCAGGTAAGTTGCGGATATGTTTTACTTTGTTTCTGAAATATTTGTTTGAAAGACCCTCGATTTTTTCGATAAGTTCCTTGCACTGCGAATAAGGAATATGCTTTGAGAAAAGCAGGCTGTCAATCAGCAGACGGAGTTCAGCATCCGTGAAATCACGCACAAGATAAAAATCGGAAAGAATATAGCTTTCAACAAGTTCTTTTTCGCCGTCTTCGTTTGTAATTTCAATCATTCTGATGGCCTCGCTGTATTCGATTTCATAACCGAATTCAATCAGATTCATAAGATTGCGCTTGATTGCCTTGCGGTCAGCTTTCATATCGTATTCCGTTTCAAGAATCTCCGCAATCTCTTTCTGACTCAGGCGGTGATCCTCATCGGTATATTTCTTGAGAATATCAAGAATGTTGATTATGAGCAATTTTTTAGGCTGCATTGAGTCCATAACTGTCACCTCGTGTTTATTCTATCATCATTGACACCATTATGCAATATGCGGTGGGACATTTTCGGGACATCTGTTGTGTTTTAATATTGTTGCAACAAAAATAAATGTGTGATATATTAAAACAAAAGTATTGGAGGTTAAATTTATGGGTAAATATAACAGTTCCGAGTACAGAGTAAAACCGCTTATGAGGCATCTCGAGAAGAATCCGCATGATATCAAAAAACTAATTGATTTTCTGACCTGTGGTTTTGATGATTTAGGTGACCCGATTGAATACCGTTACGCGGACATCGAAAACGGTAAAACTGAAAAAGGTTTAAAACCCACAAAAGCTCATTTATTGGGACTTGTTAATTACCTTTCCGGCAAAGGTGCAGAAAAATATTCCGTCAGCGACGATAACAGAATTAAATTGTTAAATGCAGATACAGAAACAAGGGAATTAGCAAAATATGAAATCAGAAAGACTTATGATTCTTTACCGTCAAGAGCATGGTATCTATTTGAAGGATACACATATCCTGATATATTTATTGAGGGTGAAGATTATATAATAATTTGTGAAGGCAAATGGACTGAACCTGATATCACAACAGAAACCACGTATCTGAAAAATGCATATGGGGAATACCGAAACCAGATGATACGTCATATACAGGGAGCGTTGAATTACAATGAGAATAAAAAAGTTTATGCTTTCTATATAGTCGATGAGAATTGCAGTTACATAGACAGATTAACGCTGAATTCTTTTGCTGACCATGTCGAAAATGAAACAATTACATTAGGATACAATGAAAAGATTGAAGTTTTATCATCATATTGTGGATGCTTATTCTGGCAGAAAATCGAAGATGCTTTAGGGATAAAGTTTTTATCAAAAGAAGAAATCGACGCCTCTCGACCGATGTACCATAATAACCCCACTGCTTGATATATAATAACCTCAATATATGCAGGAGGTGGCCATATGGCAAAATTTAAAAGGACTTTATCAATCATTTTCGCTGTTGCATTATGCATTTCACTTGCATCTTGCAGCGGTGAAACTACATCGGAAGAAACTACCGAATCCAATCAGAACATTGTTCACTCTCATTCCACAGAGTCAAACGAAATTGCAACGGCAATTCAAACAGTTTATGTTCAGCCTGAAACACACAAAGAAACATTTTATAATCATGTTGCATTGCAAGGTGCAGTCATCGTTGAGCAAGACGGCAAACCGTATTTCAAGTACAAAAAGAAATGTGGACTTTGCGGTTATATTGCAGGCGGTAAAACGGGCATAACCGCAAGTAGCGGTAAATACAACTCTTCTTTCTGTTGCCCCGATTGCGGAAACCAACAAAAAATTCAGATTGAAACAACAAGACAGTAATAAACATCAAGCCGCCCGAGTTTTAAGCTCGGACTGCTTTTGCATTATATCCTCTTTTTCATAAGTCCGTGCTTGTTGCAGTAGATATACAAATATCCTCTGCCACGGAGTTGTAAGCGTGTTTCTGCGTTGCCTTCGGGATAAAACTTGACAAACTGCACTCTGTCGGACGTAAGAGATGCGATAAACGAAATAAAATGAGTCTTTGTCATTTCGTGATTGACCGTTATAAAATGCTCATCTTCAACCTTTTCAACGGTTACACCGTGTGCTTCGTCAACATCTTCAGCCTCAAGCGGCGGCAGAGTGATTCCGCAGCAGCTTATAACCGTGTCGCCCGTTGTGCGGATAACGTTACCGCATACGGGGCAGACATAAAACTTTGAACGCAGGATATTTGACGAAATATTTTTATTGATAACCGTATTGCCTGACATAAGCTCCATAACCGAAACTCCGAGGGCCTTTGCAAGCGCTTCGATCAGCGTAATATCGGGCAGACCCTTTGCGGTTTCCCACTTTGACACAGCCTTATCGCTGACACCTATCTGCTCGGCAAGCTGAGTCTGCGTGATTCCCTTTGCTTCACGCAAGCGTTTGATGGTTGCACCAGTAATATAATTATCCATATCCGTTTCTCCTTTACGGTTACAGTATAATTCATTTATTGTAAATTCTCAACCTACGCTTCGTGGATATACATCAAGCCGCCCGATTGCTCGGACGGCTCTTGTTTTTTGCAAATGACCTTTTTATTGGACTTTAAGTGTGATATAATGTCATCAGGAGGTGAGAAAATGTCATCGATAAAAGGTGCAGATAAAGTTAAATACACAATAATCAAAACAAGCGACAAAGAGATGGAATGGATTTATTCAAACAAAGAACTTCAGGACATTTTAAATCGCTTATTCCAAGGCAAGGTTTTGAAAAAAATATATGCTACTCTTGAAGGCGTTCTTGATTCATTCCGCTTCGAAACAAACTACTTTGATTTTTCCTATATGGGTGCTTGTATTCTGCTTATATTTGAGTCTTCTGCGGTTGAAGTGTGCATTCACGGTGAGGGTATGGTTGCATACCGTATATTGAATCTCTATGATATAAAAATAATCCAAGAAACCAAAGATTATCCGCCGACCGATTTCAGAGAAGATTTTTATTACTACGATTTATCTGATGATATTGATCCTCAAATCACAGAGCATATTGTCGAAAAAATAACCGTTGAGGGTACAGATTCTTTCCCATTTTCTTTGAGTGGTTTTGATGAAGATAAAGCAGGGCTTGCGGAACTCGAAGGATGTTTGCCGAACAACATTATCTTATCTATGGATAACGATACGGAACTTGGTTTGTATGCTGACAGTATAGAATATTGCTTTGTTAAGGTAATAAAACAAATTTGTAAATAAGCATAAAAGAGCCGTCCGATTGCTCGGACGGCTTTTGCTGTAAGTATCATTCACCGAAAACATCTTTTATTGCTTCAAGATAGCCGTAACCGTAGAGGTCATCGGGCTGAAGATAGCTTGTTTCTGTCCATTCATTCCAGCTGTTGACTGTAATAAACGGAGCTTTCATAACTCCGTTTTCAAGTTCCGAATCCGCAAAATCCTTTATTCTTTCGCAGGCGGTCCTGAAGTTTTCGGGCGTATTGTTTTCCGCAACTCCCGGAATAAATTTATTGAATCTCACGTTGTTATCCCAACCAACCGAAATATTCGGATAAAACGGAACGT
>JAZSBC010000045.1:0-4458 GCA_045602245.1 Acutalibacteraceae bacterium
TTCTTTGACATTTCGTTTACACCCCTTCAAATTCAATTTGCGTTTGCTCTATTATTGTTGCAACTCATTCGGGGTTTATTAATGTTAATTTTTTGATTATTTTGAAAGATTTGAAATTAAAAGCCGACGGGTTTTAATCCGTCGGCTTTGGTTATTAATACGTCAGGTTTATCAACCGAAAATTTTTGCGAAGAAGCCGAGAATGCCGTTGTATTTCCAAACGAGGCAATCCCAAATGAAGTAGAAGAAGCGGAGTGAGAAATACTTGACGGGTGTGTTGATGATTTCGATGAGTTTTTCAGCCTGAGCCTTATACTCATTAAGCTTTGTCTTTTCTACTTCGCCCATATTCTTATCTGCAAGAAGTTCGTCAATTTTTGCTTTGAGAGCTTCAATTTCATCTTCCCAGAACTTTGTTACTCTTTCTTCGTCAAACGTTTCAAGCTCTGCGCCGATATCCGCAACAGCCTTTTCTGCCGCTGTGATTTTTTCAATGAGCACTTCAAAGCCTGCCTTGATTTCCTCGTATTCAGCCTTCTGTTCTTCGGTAAGATTATCGGGATTCACTGCTTCGATTTCGGCAATCTTATCTTCAATAGCCGCCTTATCGTCGCTTGAAACGTCTTCGGGATTGAAATCATTTTCGATACCTTTGATTTCTTCAAGCTGTTTTTCGGTTTCTTCAATCTTATCGGTAAGAGCCTCTGCATCAGCCTTATTTTCTTCAAGACCTGCGATTTCATCTTCGGTCACGTTACCACTGTCAATAAGAGCCTGAATATCCTCTTTGAGCTGTTCAAGATCAGCCTTATCGGTTGATTTGACAGCATCTTCGCTGTAGCTGTTCACGGAATTTTCAATTCTTTCAATTTCATCTTCCGTATTGCTGATAACCGCAAGAAGCTCGTCACATTTATCGGAGATTTTCTTATATTCAGCCTTTGTTTCATCATCTGCAAGGTCTGTTACAGCGTTATCAATCTGTGACTTGACCGCTTCAATATCAGCCTTGTTTGCAGAGGTGACGTTATCAACGGTGAGAGCATCAATGCCCGTTGTATCGGGTGCGATTTCAAAGCTGAGCTTTGCTTCGCCCGTGAAATTGCCCGTACCCGTTACCGTGAGCAGATAAACACCAACGTTTGTTGCCTTGTTGCCGCTTACGGTATATGTTGCTTCGGGAGCTGTGCCTGAAGGAAGAACCTTTTCAACGGTCTGCGTCTGCTCTGTGCCGTTATAGGTGAGAGCATCTCCGAGAATGATAAATCCGTCTGAGATATCTTTTCTTGAGATATCTGCCTTTGCTGCAACATAGCAGTTATCGGTTGAATACTCGGGATTTATGGGGAATTCATAGTTATCAATGCTGTTGCTTGCTATGGGAGCATAAATGATATGAACAGTCTTATCTGTGCCTGCATCTGCAGTGTCATACCATGCTTTTCCGACTGTATAGCCGAGCATTTCGCCCTCAACTGCGCCGTCAATTTTGAGAACAACTTTTGAATATTCAAGAATATCCGTTGTGCCGTCATAAACCTTGTCAGGTGCGGTTGCGGTGGCGGTTACATTCTTCTTTGAAATTTTGAAATCAGCTGTTACCTCGGCAGAAGTAATCTTTTCTGTTTCGGCAACTGTGATTCTGACAGTGTAATCACCTGCATTTACGGGAGCTTCGGTTGTGTAGGTTGAATCGTCTGAATCCTTTACCTTGAATTCAACGGTTTCGTTATAGTCAATATTGCTTGCCGCAGGCGAAGAATCGCTTGATTTGCTGATTTTATAGTCTGCGGTTACGGGCTTGCCGTCATAAACCTTGCCGAAATCGGAAATTTCAATCGTTACATCTGCTTTTTTGACGGTAAGAGGAATTGTGACCTCTGCAGGTGAATCGCCGTCAACAAATTCTTCGCCCATCGGGTTGAAGCCGACTGTGATTACGTATTCACCTGCCGCAAGATTTTCAAGAACCTCGTCTGATACCATAATCATATTTCCGAGAACTTCGTAATCTTCTGCGGTGAGAACGGTTTCATCAATCTTAACGTAAGCAACGGTGTTGCCGTTTAAATTGAGATTAAACGCCTGCGACGCGTTCTTTGTGAGAACGTAGACAACTTCATCTTTGAACGAAGTATCAAGCGTACTGTCGGTATAAACAACGATGCCGTCGGAGTTAACGATAACGTATCTGCCTGCGTTATCGGTTACCTTTGCATAGATTATATTCTTTGAGTTTGGCTGAATTGTGAACACTTCGGTGTATTCAATCCATTCAACGTTTTCGAAATCGGTGATTTCTTCTGTTGCAATGAAATATTCAATCTTTGCAACGCCGCTTGCTTCGTCGGCTGCGGTGATTGTTACCGACTGCGTTTCTTTGAAGAAATAGCCGAACGTAACCGTATTGAAGAACGAATTCCATTTATTTTCAGCCATTGTGATTTCGGCTTCAGGGTCATTAAGGTCAACAGCAAATTTACCAAGCTCAATTTTTGCAATATATCCTGTTTCTGCCTGCTTGAGATAATAAACCGCCTTTTCTTCGTTTCCAAAGGTGACTTCGCTGCCGTAGATGCCGTCAGCCAAAGTGCTGATTGCATAGCCTTCGGGAGCCGTTACGGTTACTTCACTTGTGTACCAGCCGTTTTCGCCCTTTGTGCCGCTTACGGCTGCATCGGGTGCGCCGTCATACCACTTGATTTCGTAGGCGTGGTTGACGGTTGCGGAGTTTGCTGTGTAGTTTGCATCCTCAACAACTGCGGTTGCGATATATTTGCCGACTTCGGTGTTGGTTTTGTTCTGTGTGATTGCCGCGGGATTTTCATCGCCGTTTACGTCAACATATTTCGCTGTTACTTTGTGGGGATTGCCTGTGTAATAGAACACGTCACCTTCCCAGATGATATCAACCGTTGCAGGCTTGATTACAAATTCTTTTTTAACTGTTCCGGTGTAATCGCCCAAACCGGTAATAACTGAAGTATAAACACCTGCATCTACGTAATAGAACCACTGAACCGGAACATCGTTTTCCCATCTTCGAGCATTTACAGCATAATCCACGTTTTCTTTGAGTGTCTTTCCGCCGATTGTTACGGTAACGGCAGGTGCTTGATGTTGACCGTTATAAACAAATTCTGTTTTGTCAACGGTGACAACCGCCTCTGAGAGGTCAGCTCCTTTTGTTACCTTTACATAGCCGTTAATGACTTTTGCATCGTCGGAAACGGTAATCAGCTTACCGTCGGCATCTTTGTAGTAATAACCCTCTGCGAGGAATGCGTTTGCGGTTGTTTCATCAACAACAAAACCGTTAGGGAATTCGCCGCCCTTGAGGGTGAAGGTTGCTTCGGAGTCAAAATCAACTGTCCATTCGCCGTAGGGTGTGCCGCTGAAATAACCGTCTGAAAAGTCTGTTCCCGTGAAACTGCCACCGGTTACTTCAACCGTGCCTTTAAGAATGTTTAATGCCGCATAGTCGTTACCGGTAAATTCACCGCCGGAAATATAGGCTGTGCCGGTATTTAATAAAGCTGTATTGCCGATTATTTCGCCGCCATAAATATAAATCTCACCGTTGCCGTCGTTTTTAACGCCCTCACCTCTGTCTATGCCCTCAAAAACACCGCCGTAGATTTTAGCTGTTCCTTTGTTAGTTATTGCACCATATACACAAGCCTCAAAATTACCACCGTTAACGGTGAGTGTGCCGTGGTTTGAGATACCTGAGCCATTACCCTTTATAGTACCGGATTCAACAGTAAGCTCAGCCAAATTACTGATTCCATAACAATAATCGCCGACTGTTTCGACTGTACCGCCTTCGCAGCTGTCCTTGATTGTTATGTTTGCATCGTAATAAACCAATAAAACATCATCAGTTTTGTTAAGAATGGTTTTGCCGTTAAGATCAAGAGTAAACTTGCCCGAAGAGATTCTGGCGGTTTCGGTAAGCGTAATATCATCGAGCAGAGTAAGTGTGCTGTCTTCGCTTGCGGATGCCGCTGTAATTGCATCAGCAAAGGTCTTATACGGTGAACCTTCAAGCTCGTTACCGTCTTTGTCGGTTACGGAAGCAACGAAACGCTCCTTAACCTGAACGTATCCTTCAATCTTTGTTGCATCATCTGCAACGGTTATCTTATTGCCATCTTTATCATAGAAAGCATAGCCCTCTGCAAGGAATGTGTTTGCGGTTGTATTAGCAACAACAAAGCCGTTCGGGAATTCGCCGCCCTTGAGGGTGAGGGTTGCATCTTCATTATAGTAAACAGTCCATTCGCCGTAAGGTGTGCCGCTGTAATAACCGCTTGCAAAGTCTGTTCCCGTGAAGCTGCCGCCGGTTACCTCAAGCTTACCGCCAAGCAGATTGAGTGCCGCATAGTTGTCGCAGTCTATTTCGCCGCCGGAGATATATGCAGTACCGTTGTTTGAAACGCCGTCAATCTCGCCATC
>JAZSBC010000046.1:0-10310 GCA_045602245.1 Acutalibacteraceae bacterium
CGGCAGACTTGCCAACGCAAACGCGGCTCTCGGCTTCGGAACTCTGCTTATAGCTCACGTTACCTTTGGCCTGCCGTACGTTATTCTTAACATTCTGCCAAACCACAGGCAGACGGACAGCAACCTTGCAGAAGCGGCGCAGGATCTCGGCTGTAAGCCCGTAACGGCGTTTTTCAAGGTTGTTCTGCCTTCAATTATGCCCGGTATCATCACGGGTATGATTACCGTGTTCACTCTTTCGCTTGATGATTTCATCATCAGCTATTTCACAAGCGGTACAGGCTTCCGCACCCTTCCTATTGCCATTTTCTCAATGACAAAAAAGAACGTTAAGCCTGATATGTATGCTCTTTCAGCGCTGATTTTTGTGAGCATTCTCGTTCTTCTCATTCTCTATAACGTTGCACAGACCAAGAGCGAAAAGGCAAAAGATTCCCCCAAGCGCAGCAAAGGCGAATCGGTGTTCAGCAAGCCCGGCGTTAAAAAAGGCGTGATTGCGGCAGTTCTTGTTGTTGCGATTGTGTCGGTTTCGTGTATCTTTATTTTCTCAAAAGACAACACTCCTGCAACGGGTCTTGAAGGAACAACTCTCTACGTTTATAATTGGGGTGAATATATCTCTGACGGCGAGGATGATACGCTCGACGTAAATGCCGCATTTGAAGAAAAATACGGCATCGAGGTTGTTTACGATACCTTCGATAATAACGAAGCAATGCATTCAAAGCTCAAAAGCGGCGGCGTTTCGTATGATATCGTAATCCCGTCCGATTATATGATTGAGCGAATGATATCTGAGGATATGTTGGCGGAAATTGATTTTTCAAACATTCCGAATTTTAAATATATCCCTGACAGATACCGTAATCTTGCTCACGACCCTGAAAATAAATATTCCGTACCCTATACCGCAGGTATGGTAGGACTTATTTATAATACAACAATGGTTGAAGAAGCTCCTGACAGCTGGAATGCGCTCTGGGATAAGAATTATGCAGGCGATATCCTGATGTTCAACAATCAGAGAGATGCGTTCGCCATTGCGCAGAGTCTGATCGGCGCAAGCTATAACAGCGATAATCCCGAAGATTGGAAGGCGGCGGCAGAGCTTCTCAAGAAACAGAAGTCTGTTTCGCCTACTTACGTCAACGATGAAATCTTCCTTAAAATGGAATCGGGTGAGGCGGCGCTTGCTCCTTATTATGCAGGTGACTTTTTCACGATGCAGGAGAATAATCCCGACCTTGATTTCGTTTATCCCAAGGAAGGCGTGAATTTGTTTGTTGACGCAATGTGTATTATGAAAAATGCACGCAATAAAGAGGCGGCAGAGCTTTATATCAACTTTATGCTTGAGCCTGAAGTAGCTCTTGCAAATGCTGAATATATCTGTTATGCAAGCCCGCACACGGCGGTTTACAACAACCCCGAATATTCATTCTATCAGGATGAAATACTTTATCCTGAAGAGGGTAAGTTCAAAACGGAAATCTTCCTTAATCTCGATCAGGAGATTCTCGACCTTGAGAGTTCTCTCTGGGAGGACGTTAAGGGACACGATGCATCGCAGGAGGAAGGCGAAGAGGGCAGTATCCTGACCCCCGAAGCCAAGAAATACGCAATATATATCAGCATATTCATTTTGATTTGTCTCGCATATATCGTTTTCAGATATGCACGAAAGAAATATCGTGAAAAAATCTGATAAAAAGGAGTTTTTATGGCAGAAAAAAGAAGCAGTTTCACAGGCAAAATAGGGTTTGTGCTTGCGGCGGCAGGCTCAGCTGTAGGTCTTGGCAATATCTGGCGTTTTCCCTATCTTGCGGCGGAACACGGCGGAGGTATTTTTCTTCTTGTATACATCATTCTCGCAGTTACTTTCGGCTTTGCACTGATGGTCGGCGAGATTGCACTCGGCAGAAAAACGGGACTGAGCGCAATCGGTGCTTTCAATAAGCTCAACAAGAAATATTCTTTTGTCGGCATTATCGCTTCGATAATCCCTGCGCTTATTTTACCCTATTATTCGGTCATCGGCGGATGGGTAACAAAATATTTGACCGTATTTGCTACGGGCGGAATGTCCGAAGCGGCAACGGAATCTTATTTCGGCGGATTCATTTCAAAACCCGTTGAGCCTATCGGTTGGTTTCTTGTATTTATGGGTCTTACAGCACTGATTGTTCTTTTCGGCGTTGAAAAAGGTGTTGAGAAGGTCAGCAAATTTATGATGCCCGTTCTTGTTGTTCTCACCGTTGCCATTGCTGTTTATACTATGTTTCTGCCCGGTGCAAATGAAGGATTAAAATATTATCTTTTGCCCGATTTTGAAAAGTTCAGCGCAACAACCGTTCTTGCGGCAATGGGTCAGCTTTTCTATTCAATGTCGCTCGCAATGGGTATTATGATAACCTACGGCTCATATATGAAGAAAGACGTCAGCATCGAAAAATCCGTAAGACAGATTGAGATTTTTGATACAGGCATTGCTTTCTTTGCGGGCCTTATGATCGTACCTCCCGTTTTTGTTTTTTCATCGCCTGATGACGCAAAAAAAGGTGCAGGTCTTATGTTTGAAACCCTTCCTAAGGTTTTTGAGAGTATGAAAGGCGGCGCAGTTATAGGCGCGCTCTTCTTCTTGCTTGTTCTTTTTGCGGCTCTCACTTCATCAATTTCCCTTATGGAAACTGTTGTTTCAATCATAAAGGATAAGTTCGGCTGGAACAGAAAGCTTGTTTGTGTTGCAGTGTTTGTTTTCTGCATCGTGTTCGGCATTCCTTCGTGCCTTGGCTACAGTGTATGGTCAGGCTTCAATGTTGCAGGCAAGTCGATTCTTGATTTGTTTGATTTCATCACAAACAGCGTTATGATGCCGATAGTTGCACTTCTGACCTGCATATTCATCGGCTACGTTATCAAACCCAAGGCGCTCATTGAAGAGGTTGAAATCAGCGGTCCGTTTAAAGCAAAGAAACTTTTCACAGTTGTTATCAAATATATTGCACCCGTTTGCATCGTTGCAATTCTTGTTTTCTCGGTTGCGGAAGCATTCGAATTTATTACGGTATAATATTAAACCCGCCGTTGGTAACAGCGGCGGTTATTTGTTGCAAAACCAGAAAAACTATGATAAAATAAAAACAGAAAGGGGAAATTTCAATGAGTTCAAACGTGTATTTTTCAAGAGATATATCGCCCGAAAAGGTGCTTGAGCTTTATCAGATGCTCGGCAAAAAGCTTGAGGGCAGGGTAGCGGTCAAAGTTCATTCAGGTGAAAAGGGGAATCAGAATTTCCTCAAACCCGATTTCTGGAAGCCCGTTATTGAATACGTGGGCGGAACTGTTGTTGAATGCAACACAGCCTATAACGGCGCAAGAAACACAACCGAAAAGCATCTCGGTCTTTTCAAGGAACACGGCTGGGATATCTTCCCCGTTGATTTGCTTGACGCCGAAGGACCCGATAAGGTGCTTGAAATTCCGAACGGCAAAAGGATAAAAAAGAATTACGTCGGCAAAAATATTGAAAACTATGATTCAATGCTTGTTCTTTCACACTTCAAAGGCCATCCGATGGGCGGCTACGGCGGAGCGATAAAACAGCTTTCAATCGGCGTGGCTTCGTCTTACGGTAAATCGTATATTCACGGCGTCGGTGTGCCTGAAGATTTCTGGAATTCAGACCACGATTCTTTTCTCGAATCAATGGCGGATGCGGCTGCATCGGTTGTTGATTATTTCAAGGGCAATATTCTTTACGTTAACGTTATGAAAAATATGAGCGTTGACTGCGACTGCTGTGCCGTTGCGGAAGACCCCTGCATTGCCGATATCGGCATTCTTGTTTCGGATGACCCGATTGCCATTGACCAGGCTTGCATTGATTTGGTTTATGCCTGCTCCGATGAAGGCAAACCCCATCTTATTGAACGAATCGAGAGCAGAAACGGCGTTCACACCATTGAAGCTGCCGCTGAACTCGGCTACGGATCAAGAGAATACAATCTTATAGAAGTATAAATAAAAGACCTGTAAAGTGATTAGCTTTACAGGTCTGATTTTATTTGTGGATATATTGCCCGTGAACTGCAGTTTTATCGCCTCTCTGAATTGCGAATTCGGGGCATCGGTGCAGACAGCCGAGGCACATTGCGCATTTTTCCTTGACCCAAACGGGTTTACCGCTTCGGATTTTTATTGCGTTTACGGGGCAGTTTTTTTCGCAGAGTCCGCATCCCGTACATTTACCGCTTACGGAAAGAGTTGATGTGTTCCGCATTTTTTCATAGCCCATATATGCGTTTTCGCAAAACGGCAGACGGCGGAAATCATAGTTTCCGGCAGCGTTTCTTTTGATTTTACGGATTATTTTATCAATGCTTTTATCGGCTCTGATGTTGATTTTTTCAACCTTTTCTTTGTTGCTTACGTCATAAACGGGGGTCCAGGTATCGGGCATTTTAACAGAATAATGAGCGTTGCAGATGATATTCTTTTCTTCGAGCAATTCTTTCAGCTGCTTTGTTGCGCCTCCTGAAAAACCGCCGAAAGTGACAACCGTGAAAACGTAGCCGTTTTTCATATTAAGGTTGAGATTGTTTATGAAATCAATAACCGTAATCGGCAGACCGAGATTATATACGGGGCAGACAAATCCGATTTTTTCATTTGGCTGAGCAACAAAATTGAATTTATCGTTTTTTAAACAGTCGGCGATGGGGATTGCTCTGTCGCTGATGCTTTTGGCAATTTTTTGGGCAACGTGTCTGCTGTTGCCTGTGGCTGAAAAATAAAAAATCAAAGTTTATCACCTAATTTTTAATGTTTATCGCAGATATATACATTGCAGATTGCGTCTGCCTTGCGTCTGTCGGAAAACAAAGCCGTAACTTTGGCTTTTTCTCCTGCCAAACCCTCGGGAAGCTCAAGGAAAAACGTGTTGTTTTTATCGCTGCCGCAAACGCAATGTTCCCATTGATTTGCTTTGTAATCAGGCGCTCTGCGGGGGAAACCGTAAAGTCTGCCGTCAATCTGCGCAACGCAGTAAACGCATTCTTCGCCGTGAACGCCTTCAACGGCAACGGTGAGCTTTGCTCCGTTTCTGTATTCAGGTAAAACAAACCCGCCCGATTTCGTAACCGCAACTTTTCTGTGGCGATAGTGAGCCTGCATATTGTTTGCAAACGGATTTTTAGGTTTTATTTCTTTGCCGTCTTTGATAAATCTGACGGCAAAAATTCTGTCAACGGGGTTTTCAATTCGGAGATATCTTATTTTACCGCCGATACCGTAGCTTGAAACAACTCTTTTGCCGTGAAGGTCATAGAGGGTATGTGCGGTGAATTTGATGATTTTTGCAGTATAATCATCATCAGCTATGCTGATTTTTGCAAAATCCGAGCTTTTCCATTCGGCAAGGTCGGTTGAATATTCCGCAACAAGCGGCAACCTTTGCGTTTCAACCTCTCTTGTGGCATAATCTCCGCTGAAAAACTCAATTTCAACGCTGTCGCATTCAATTTCTTTGCCGAAATCAACTCGCAGACAGCCGCCGCAGATTCTCAGGTTCATATCGCAGTACGTTTTGCTCTGCGAATCGTAGAATGTTTCGGTATTGCCGTCAAACATATTCTTTGCTTCGCAGCCTCTGAGTGCATAGTATTCCTGATTGAAAAATGCATCTCTCGCCGCTTTGACCTGCGGAATTTTTGTTTCTCCCGATCGGTTCAGACTTCTGATTTCGAGCGAATCGTTTGTGATGGCAAACATTGCGGTTTCATAGAGAAACTCGCCGTTTGCAGGATTTTTTTCTTCATTATCAAGGCTTCCGATGAATTCGGGAGCTTTTTCTTTTATATCGGTTGCATCGGATTTCATAAAGAACGATTCTTCGCCTTTGTTCAGAAGAAGAATATCTTCACAGCCCGATTTGAGAATTTTAACCTCAACAGGGATACCGTCTTTTGTTTCTCTTATGATTTCATATTCGCAGTTGATGAGCATCGGTTCCGCTTCGTCGGCAACCGAAATTTCTATAAGCGTTGCTCTGAAAGGCATAAGTTCAATTTCAACGGTATCTCCGATTTTGAAAAATCCGAGATGCTTTTCATAAGGATGATGAATATTCACCTCAACGGGCAGGGGAGTATCAATCCCTGTTTCTTCGCCGATTTTAACGGAGATTATCTTTGTTTCCCACGAATTGTTGCCCGTTGATATGAATCTTTTTGTTTTTGTGCCTCTTGATACCGCGTATTCGCCGTAGCTTTCAGGCAATACAATGCCGTCAACAAGAATTTCTGCGTTTCTTGCGTGAAGATTGTATACTCTTGAAAGCTTCGGCAGTTCATCGTCACGCATAAGCCAGGGATTGCCGTAGATTTCGGGGGCGAGAATGAGTGAACGGTTGAATGCCTGATAAATCAGCTCATCCTCGAAATAATCTATTGAAGAAGAAATGCATACGCCGTGGTCTTCCGCAAGGCGGTCAAGATTATCGGTATGACCTCTTGTGAACATATAGCCTCTGTTGTGCATTGCGGTTTGTTTGTTGCAGGTGCTGACATCAACGTAGGTTTCGTCGCCGTTCCAGAGATACGTTGTAACATATTTTTCGGCTTCATAGAATTCAAGGCGGTGATTGAGAACAACAAGGTCAGGCGAATATTTTCTGCATTCTCGGAGCATCTCCGCAAAAACGTCTGCTTTTTCGGGTCTGAGCCTTCCGCATACGCCGTCAAGCTTGAAAAGGGCAAAGTTATGGTCGCGGCAAAGATGAACAAAGAAATCGAAGCGTTCTTTTTCTGTTTCGGGTGTGTCGCCGTAGCCGTCGGGGCTTCCCCATAAACCGAAGCGGATGCCGAGCTTTTCGGCTTCTTTTACAACTTTGTTATATTCATCAGGATACTGACTGCGGAATTTTTCACCGTTAAGGTTTCCGTAGCCCTCACTTGCGCCGTCAAAGTTTCCTGCATCCCAGGCATAAATTCTGAGCTGCATTCCGTATGTATCCTTAAGATACTTAAAGAAATCAAGGTTTATAAGAGTGTGCTTTTCTGTTGAGCCTTCGTTTGTGTTGTTAATCCACGAAAAATACTGCGGAATAGACGGCGTTTTGTTATCAGCTCCAGCTGTTTTTGCAGTTTTAATCATATAAAAACTCCTTTGGTTTTCTGAATAAAGCATAGCATAATATCCCGATATTTTCAACTGTGTTCGTTGACTTTTGAACAACAGCATTATATAATTAATAATATATTGATGCAGAAAGGAACAGCATAATGAAACTTCTTGAGAAGCTCAGGCATACACCTGACGGATGGGAAACCACTCCGCTTGAAAGAAAAAGTTATTATCTCTATTTTGCAGGTCAGAACGCTATTTATTTTTTGCTTGCGAATTATCTGACTACGTATCTTGTTTTTCTCGGCATTGATCCGATGAAATCAGGCGCGGTAATGGTTGCGGTTAAGATATGGGATGCTATCAACGATGCAATCTTCGGCGCGATTTTCGATTCCGTGAAATTTAAAAGCGGCAAGAAATATCTGCCTTGGCTGAAAATTTCAACCGTTCTTATTCCGATCACAACAATCCTGCTTTTCTGTATTCCTGCAAGCTCGGGCGATACGGTCAAGCTTCTCTGGTTTGCAATCGCTTATATCGTCTGGGATACAGCCTATACTCTTTGCGACGTTCCCATTTACGGCTCAATAACCGCAATGACCCGTAACCTCGGCGAAAGAAGTTCGATGCTTTCGTATAAGAGTATCTGGGCAGGCGTCGGTATTGCGTTCATAACTCTTGCAGGCACCGTTCTTGTAAGCGAACACGTTGGCGCAAGCTATACCGTTGTTGCCATAGCAACCGCTGTTTTTGCGTTTTTGACTATGCTTCCCGTTCTGAAAACTCTCAAGGAACGCCACGTGGGCAACGACGAAGAAAGCTTCACCATCGGAAAGATGTTCAAATATCTTTTCAAAAACAAATATCTTCTCATTTACTATATCGGTTATTTCTTCTATTCTGCCGCCAATATCAGCGGCTCGCTCAAACTCCTTGTTTCATACTATCTTTTCAACGACACTTTGTTTGCGCTTGTTGTTGATGCCTGCGGAACGGTTCCCTCGCTTATCTTCTCGCTGCTTGTTCCTGCAATGCTCAAAAAGATTGATAAAATGAAGCTCTACCGTATCTGCTGTATACTTATGGTGGTTCTGAGCGTTATTATGTGGATTGTCGGATATGATAACCTCATTCTTCATATCGTGCTTTATGTTGTCCGTTCAATTCCGCTTGCAATCATCGGCGTTATTATGTTTATCTTTACTCCCGACTGCGCCGAATACGGAAAATTCAAAACGGGTACCGATGCAAAGGGTATCACGTTCTCAATTCAGACCTTTATGGTCAAGCTTACAGCCGCAATTTCAAGCGCAATGGGTATGTTTATTCTTGGTCTTGAGTCAACAGGCTGGATCGACGTTGCCGTTGAAAGCTTTGAAGAACTTAAGGAACTCGGAATAAAGCAGAGCGACCACGCACTCGACGTGCTTTGGTTCAGCTACGTTATGATTCCTGCCATCGGCTGCCTTATCGCTTATGTAATCTGGAGGTTCTATAAACTCAACGATAAGGATGTTCAGATTATGACCGACTGCAACACGGGCAAAATGTCACGCCAGAGAGCGCGAAAACTCCTCAGCAGAAAATATTGATAAAACAAAAAGCCTTGTTCTCGTGATTGAGAACAAGGCTTGATTTATTGTATGCGGGAACTGATGTAGATGTTGACAATAAATTTTTGTTTTGATATAATTTTAAAAAGATTTCTATTTTGAAAAAAGGGAGAAGTAGCCGTGAAAGTTTTAACGTGCGAAATGTGCGGAAGTTCTGATTTGATTAAACAAAACGGAGTTTTTGTGTGCCAGTATTGCGGATGTAAATATTCTGTTGAAGAAGCAAAAAAATGATGGTTGAAGGTGTAGTTGAGGTAAAGGGATCTGTTTCGATTGATACTTCTGATGAACTGAAAAAGTTATATCAGGCTGCACGTAACGCAAGAGAAACATCGGATACGGAAAGTGCTTTAAAACATTATGAAAATATCAGTGCAAAAGATCCGGATAGTTGGGAAGCATTGTTTTATTTGGTTGCATTGAAAACTAACTCAATAAAAAACAGCGAAATTGCATCTGCTGCAATTAATGTTTCAAATTGCTTACCTAAAGTTTTTGAGTTGCTTTCTAAAGATAATAATTTAGAAAAATCTCAAAAAATTGAAAACATAGAAATGATTATAGCTGAATGTTATTCAACAGCTTTATGGTTGACAGAGGCATCCCACAATTTTTATAAGTTATCAACAAAAGGAAATGGCGTTATGGCATTGACAGGTGTTGTTGGTGCTATATCAAGCATTTCATCTACAGGAAATGCAATTCAAGAAGATTCAAACAGATGCCTCCATATTGCAAATATTATGATTTGTTGTGGAAATTCTATTGAAAATATATTTGATATGACTGATGAATCTTATAAAGAATACGCTGTTCTTTGTTGGAAAAAAGGTTTGGAATTATCTGAAAACTACAAAACGGTTCATGGTTCATCTTTATTTAATAATGAATCGATAACACGTTTTCGCAATAAAATCGGTTCTTATAGCAAAAATGCTCAAAACCATGCGCAAACGTCACCTGTTACGCAAGCATCACCTGTTAAGAAAACCGATCCATATATGAGTTCAGAACAAATCCGCCAGCAAATAGCGACTTATTCTCGTCAACGTAAATTACATATAGCTTTAACTATAATCAGCGCAGTAGTTCTTCAATTAGCTTGTATTTGGTTACTCGCTTTTGCGATGATGGAAGAATATTTGTTTGTATTAAGTTTTCCGTTTTTGTTTTCTGCTTGTCCTTGCCTTATTGTCAGCGCATCAAAATGGAAAAATCGTAATCGTGCAATTTCTCGTCTAAGAAAAAAATTAGCCGAACAAGGTTTATAAAGAACTGATTTCGAGTAATATAATCATATTTGTTTTCAGCTTCTGTTGACTACATATAAAGCAAGACCTCCAAATGATTTGGAGGTCTTTTTGTTTATAAAAATATTATTTCATTGCCTCTTCAACAGCAACTGCGCAAGCCACGGTCATACCAACCATGGGGTTGTTACCTGCACCGATGAGACCCATCATTTCAACGTGAGCGGGAACTGATGATGAACCTGCAAACTGTGCGTCGGAGTGCATTCTGCCCATTGTGTCTGTCATGCCGTAGGAAGCGGGGCCAGCTGCCATGTTGTCG
>JAZSBC010000047.1:0-3122 GCA_045602245.1 Acutalibacteraceae bacterium
AAAATGATATAATTATTTAAATTTTGAATGTTCAAGGGGAACTTATGTTAGAATTTAAAAAAATTGAACTCAAAGATATTCCTACTCTGAAAGCATATTATTCAGCATATCCTTCAAGGCAGTGTGACCGCTCTGCAGGAGCAACGGTTATGTGGAGAGACTATTTTGAAAACAAATACTGTATTATTGACGGCACGGTAATATTCTCTTCGAAATTCAAAGACGGTTTATGTTTTTCTTATCCTATAGGACGAAACGTTGAAAATGCTCTGAAAGAAATTGAAAAACACTGCGATGAAATCAACACTCCGATGGTGCTTTGTTCAGTTAATTCCAAAGAACTTTCATCCCTCAAAAATTTTTATCCTCGGTATGAAGCGGATGCAGACAGGGATTGGTTTGATTATCTTTATGAGTAAGCTGCTTTGATGAATCTTATCGGCAGAAAATATTCAACGCCGAGAAACCATATTAACAAATTCAGAAAACTCTATTCTGACTGGTCGTTTGAACTGATAGATGCTTCAAATATTCCCGAACTTATTGAATTCACTAAAAATTTTACTTTTAACTCTCAAAAAGACGAAAGCGCTGCTCTTGAACTTGAAATGTGCATTGAAGTTCTTGAAAATTATGAAATATATGATATGCTCGGCGGAATACTTCGTGTTAACGGAAAAATAATCGGCTATTCAATCGGTGAAATAATCGGCGACACTCTGTTTTGCCACATTGAAAAAGCTGATATTTCCTATGCAGGCGCATATCAGATGCTCACGAATCAATTTCTCAGAACGTATGCTTCGGGCGACGAAGTAAAATATGTAAACCGCGAAGAAGACTGCGGTGATGAAGGCTTGAGAAAATCAAAGCTTTCATATCATCCCGTTGAGCTTATTGAAAAAAACGTTGTAATAATCGGAAAGGATTGATATTTATGAAACTCGGAATCATTAACGGCTGGAGCGAAGGCTGCATTAAATACGTTCACGATAAAGGTCTTGAAGCGGTTGAATTCTGCGTTAACTATAATTACGATTCAGCAGAATTTCTTTCTCAAGCAGAAAAAATTAAAGAATACAGCAAAAAATACAATGTTGCCGTCGGTTCAATCGGCAGATGGGGTATGGAAAGAATAGACGAAAACGGCAACGTTATTGCAGAGGCACTTCAGGCTGATAAAAACCTGATTGAAGCCGCTTCAATTATAGGCTGCCCCGTTTACAACTGCGGTGTAAACTATATTGAAAATAAAAGCTTCTATGAAAACTGCAACATCGCAATAGATTATCTCGGCAACCTTATTGAATTTGCAAAGGCTAAAGGCGTTAAAATTGCCGTTTACAACTGCAGATGGGATAACTTCATTGTTGAACCCAAAGCATGGGAAGTTGTTCTTTCGGCATTGCCTGACCTCGGAATAAAATATGATATTTCTCACTGTATTTACCACGACGGAAACTACCTTGCGGAAATGCGTGACTGGGGCGACAGATTCTATCACTTCCATCTTAAGGGATGCGTATATTTTGATAACGACGTTTATGACGATGCACCCGCAGGTCTTGACAGCATAAACTGGCCTGCCGCTATGGATATTCTTTACACAAAGGATTATAACGGTATGCTCTCGATTGAACCTCATTCAAAATACTGGCAGGGCAAAAAGGGACAGTGGGGAATTGATTATACAATAAATTATTTCAGGCCTTTTATAATGCCTGAAGATTATGAATTCAGCGATAATCCTTATATGCCCTGAGGTGAAATCAATGAAAAAAGCAAGTATTATTCTATGCCTTATTATCTGCCTTGTTGCTTTTTCATCATGCAACAAAACAGATAACACGGAGTATATTGTTTCTCAGCTGACAAACTGCCCCGAAGAATTAAGATATATACCTGATATTTTATCAAATTACGAGAAATACGAGGATATTAAAATATCAGTTCTTTCAGACAGTACGGTTACTTATTCGCTGAAAGACAAAGTAACTTCAAAAAGCGGTTACGAATATCAGAACATTAATATTCATATCAGAAAACATAAAAACGACATCAGTTCATCAATAGATTCCGTCATTGATTCATACACGGCAGAAAAAGATTCAGCAGTAAAAGCGGTCAAGCATGAATTTGACGGCAAGAAATATGCCGTTACATATGAAATCAGACCCGATCTCGGTTATACCGTTTTAAACGTTATTTATGCCGCATCGGAAAACATTTCCGCATATTTTACCGTTCAGCTTGTTGATACGCCTGATTCCGTTGATGATAAAACGCTTGATAAAATCTGCAGTGACCTCGGAATTATAAAAACATAAAAATCAGCCGCCAAGACCATATGATCTTGGCGGTATTTTTACATCCAAAAAAGTTTTTCTCCGTCCGTGTCAATAAGATGAGAAATATCATTCTGCAAGGCAAGTTTCGGCAGCTCCGTTTCGCAAAAATTGATTTTAGTAACAGATGCATTGTAAACTGAAAATCTCATTATGCCAAACGGAATATCAAGAGCAGCTCTGATAAGAAACTGAGCAAACATTCCGTGAGCAACAATAATAACGCTTTCGTGATTAATGTGCTTTGATTTAATTCTGTTTATCACACGTTCCGCTCTTGCAATACACTCATCATCACTTTCATCGAAATCTTCGAACCCGTTTTCGTTTTTCCTGACTCCCCTTTCAAGCAAGTCATTGTCTATAATCATATTTACTGATATGTTCGAAGCCGTTTCAACCGCTCTCTCAAGCGGACTTGCATAAAGAGTATATTCTTTTAAATCAGCAAATCTTCTTCCCAATGCTTCTGCCTGCTTTTTGCCGTGAAGAGTAAGCGGAGGATTTGTTTTATCAAATGATTCATCGGTTTCTACGTTTCCCATACTTTCAGCGTGGCGGATTATATAAAGCTGAAGATACATCTCGTCGTTTCTCATAATTCACCTCAATCATATGCAGTAAAGATTCATATCCCAACAAGGAATATAAGGGTGGCGTCGAATATAAAATTTATAATTATTATTTATTGATGCAATTTTGAGCCGCAGCTCTCAGAGATCCAAGGAGTTGTCTGGGTTGGTTGTCTTCCTAAGACCGCTTTGGCCTCCGACTTCT
>JAZSBC010000048.1:0-2905 GCA_045602245.1 Acutalibacteraceae bacterium
GTATCGCTACGAGACGCCCCGGTGAAACAAAGCTTCAATCGGATAAACGTCATATAAGGCGCAGAATAAAATCGCTTGAAGAGGAATTTGATGCGCTTGAAAAAAGAAGAGGTCTTGCAAGAGCAAGGCGCGAAAAAGACGGCGTTGAAACCGTTGTTATAGTCGGCTATACCAACGCAGGCAAATCAACGCTGATGAATGCGCTCACTCAGGCAGGCGTGCTTGCTCAGGATAAGCTTTTCGCAACTCTTGACCCCACTTCAAGAGCCTTGACTTTGCCCGACGGCAGAAAGGTTATGCTTATTGATACGGTAGGATTTATCCGCAGGCTGCCGCATCATCTTGTTGAAGCTTTCAAATCAACCCTTGAAGAGGCGGCGTGTGCAAAGGTTATTCTCAACGTATGCGATGCCTCCGACCCCGAATGTGCCGAGCATATTGCGGTTACAAACGAGCTTCTTGAAGAACTCGGATGCTCGGGCAAACCCGTTATCCCCGTTTTCAATAAATGCGATAAACCCGAGGCAAAGGAGAATATTCTTTTTGAGCCGAATTCCGTTATGATTTCCGCTCTTGAAGAAAAGGGATTTGACGAACTGCTTGAAGCAATTCAGAAGGCACTTCCTCCCACAAGAGCAAAGGCCAAAATGCTTATTCCGTATTCGGACGGCGGCGCGGCGGCAATTCTCCGCAAGGACAGCATTATTAATTTTGAAGAATACAGAGCGGACGGGCTTTATTTTGAACTCATTGCTGACGTTGCTATGATAGACCGATATCAGCATTATTGCGTTTGAGCCGCAACAATTTTGCAGGTTGACATTTCAGCGGAATTCGTTTATAATATGTGTGCAGAAAATCTGTATATATAATAAAAAGGGGGACAAAACAATGAACATCGATACCACAGGTCTTGAAACTCTCATCTATGAGTTTATGAAAATGCTCGCAGAGTTTGATATCAAAACCCTTGATTTTGACTGGATTGCAACTCTTCTTACTTTCTTTGCTCCCATCTGGAACCCCATCTGGGCAGCAGTTAACAGTTGGCTTGAAGTCAATTTCGGTTTCTGATTAAAATTGTTTTTACAGGTCTGCTTATGCAGGCCTGTTTTTCTTGCATATATGAATTTTATTTGATATAATATCCTGTAAGAAGGGGATGAACAAAATGTTTCAGCAATTAATTGAATATTTTAACGAACGAAACGTGCTTATTCTCGGCTTCGGCAGAGAAGGCCGTTCAACCTACGATATAATCAGGCGCAATCTGCCGGATAAACACATCGGCATTGCGGACAGACGCGAGCTTGAGCTTCGCGACCCCAATGTGACTCTGCACTGCGGTGAAAATTATCTTGATGCCATCGGTCAGTATGACACGGTTATCAAAACTCCGGGAATGTCGTTCAGGGACGTTACCGTGCCTGAGGGAATAGAGGTTACCTGCCAGACGGATTTGTTCCTTCGTTTTTCAAAATGCGTCTGCGTCGGAGTTACGGGTACAAAGGGCAAAACAACAACCTCAACCCTTATTTATGAAATGGTTAAGCAGTCAGGCAAAACAGCCTGCCTTATAGGCAATATCGGTGTGCCTGTGCTTGATAATCTTGCGGAGGGCGAGAGCGAGGTTGCGGTTATCGAAATGTCATCGCATCAGCTTGAATTTACAACCGCATCGCCCCATATTGCGGTTATGACCAATATTTATCCCGAGCATCTTGACCATTATAACGGCTTTGGCGGATACGTTGCCGCAAAGCTCAATATTATCCGCCATCAGACGGGCTGTGACTATTTTATCTGCAACGCTCAGCAGGATTTTGATCAATACTATAATTTCTCAAACACCTGCGCAACCGTTATCAAGGTCTGCCTTGACGGCGGCAGGGGAGATGAGGATATTATTGAAGCGGCTGCCGCAAACGAAAGGCTCAGAGGTCTTCATAACAGGCAGAACGTCTGCCTTGCCGCAACGGCTGCGAGATGCATCGGAATCAGCGATGAGGATATTCTTGAGGCGGTTAAGAATTTCAAGGGCATTGAAAACAGAATGGAGCCTATCGGCGAATATTACGGCATAAAATTCTATAACGATGCCATTGCAACCATTCCTCACGCGGTTGAGTGTGCCGTTGAAGCTCTCGGCGACGTTGATACCCTTATTTTCGGCGGTATGGACAGAGGAATTGACTATTCGGGATTTGTGAAATATCTCGGAAACAGCAGAATCAAAAATCTTATCGGTCTGCCTGATACGGGCATAAACATCTGCAACACTCTGCTTGAAAACGGATGCACAAAAAATATTTTTCTTGCCGAGGATATGGAAGCTGCGGTTGATGCCGCGTTCAGATTTACCCGTGAGGGAAAAAGCTGCATAATGTCGCCTGCCGCATCAAGCTACAACGTGTATAAAGATTTTGAAGATAAGGGCAACCACTATAAAACACTGGTAAAAAACTGGAAAAAATAAAAAACGGCTGTATCGGAGCGAATCCGATACAGCTTTTTTGTTTATTCTCTGCTTTGCTGCAGAAAATAATATCATCAGAACGAGGTGATATTATGGAATCAATATGGAGCAAAAGCGTTTGTATGCCGCATTTCGAAATTCTTGAAAATGACCTTGAAGCCGAGGCTGTTATAGTCGGCGGCGGAATGGCAGGGCTTTTGATTGCATATAAGCTGCGGGAAAAAGGGATTGATGCCGTGATTCTTGAAGCGGCTGAAATCTGCTCGGGGCAGACAGCAAACACAACAGCAAAAATAACCTGTCAGCACGGGCTGATTTACAAAAGGCTGACTGATGCCTTCGGTGAAAAAAACGCACGGAAATATGCGCGGTCAAACTCTCACGCAATTGACGAATACGAAAGAATTATCAGCAAAGAGGGCATCAAAT
>JAZSBC010000049.1:0-5180 GCA_045602245.1 Acutalibacteraceae bacterium
TTATGTAAGCAACCTCATTGCCGTTGAAATCAATTTCAAATTCGACATCTTCCATTGAGGTGAGGATATAGGTTGCTTCGGATGTAACCGCCTTTGAATCGGTATAAAGCACAATACCGTCGGAATTAACAATAACATATCTGCCTGCGCTATCGGTTGCCTTGGCATAAATTATGTTCTTTGAGTTGGGTTGAATGGTGAATGCTTCGGAATATTCAATCCATTCTATGTTTTCAAAATCGGTGATTTCTTCGGTTGCAACAACGTATTCAATCTTTGCAACTCCGCTTGTCTCGTCGGATGCGGTGATTGTTATTGACTGTGTTTCTTTGAAGAAATAGCCGAACGTAACTGTATTGAAGAACGAATTCCACTTATTTTCAGCCATTGTGATTTCGGCTGCGGGGTCTGCAAGGTCGCACTTGATTTCGCCAAGCTCAACCTTTGCGATATAGCCGTTTTCTGTCTGCTTGAGATAGTAAACTGCATTTTCTTCATTTCCAAGGGTGATTTCGCTGCCGTATGTACCGTCAACCGCTGTGCTGATTGTGTAGCCTTCGGGGGTTGTTACGGTTACTGCGCTTGTGTACCAGCCGTTTTCGCCCTTTGTGCCGCTTACGGTTGCATCAGGTGCACCGTCATACCACTTGATTTCATAGGTGTGATTTGCGGTTGCGGAGTTTGCTGTGTAGTTGGAATCATCAACCGTTGCGGTTGCAATATAATTGCCGACTTCGGTGTTGGTTTTATTCTGCGTGATTGCAGCGGGATTTTCGTTGCCGTTCACATCAACGTATTTTGCAGTTACGGTGTAGGGATTGCCTGTGTAATAAAAGCTGTCGCCCTCCCAGATAATGTCAACGGTTGCCGGCTTGATTGTGAAATTCTTGATGATTTTGCCCGTGTAGATGCTTTCGGTAATATCACCCGAATTCGAGCTGTTTCCGATATCCTCACCGCCGCCTGCGATACCGCCTGCCGCCTGACTGATACCTCTTACCGTTACGGTTGCAATACCTGCATTAACGTTGTTTGCAAAGGTGAGTGTATAGTCCTTACCCTCTGTGAGAGTTTTGCCGCCAACTGTTACGATAACCGTGGGCTTGTGCTCCGTGCCGCTGTAGGTGAACTGAGTTTCGTCAAGAGTGATAACTGCTTCGGAGAGGTCAGCACCCTTGCTTACTTTAACGTAGCCGTTAATTATTTTTGCATCTTCTGCAACATCAATAAGCTTACCGTCGGCATCTTTGTAGTAATAATCCTCTGCAAGGAGTGCGTTTGCAGTTACCTTATAAGTAACAAAGCCGCCCGGGAATTCGCCGCCCTTAAGGGTGAGGGTTGCACCTTCATCATAGCGAACAGTCCATTCGCCGTAAGGTATGCCGGTGAAACTGCCGTATTCATTATCATTACCGGTGAAGCTGCCGCCGGTTACCTCAACAGTACCGCTGTAGAGATTAAACGCAGCATAGGAGTTACCCTTGAATTCGCCGCCTTCAATATAGGCTGTGCCATAGTTGCTGATGCCGCTAAAGCCGCTGAACTCACCGCCATAGATATAGGCAGTTCCGTCGGTGTCAACGTTTATTGCAACTGCATCAATAGATGTAAAGCTGCCGTTGTAAATATAGACTGTGCCTGAATTTCTGATTGCATCATAAGTATCGGCTTCAATTTTGCCGTTTTTAAAGTTGAGTGTGCCGGAAGTGCTAATACCTGCAGCACCCTTAAAAAGGCCGTTTTCAATGGTAAGCGTACCACAATTGAAGATTGTCTGAGAAGTTGCACCGTTTGTCTGAACGGTTCCGCCTTCACCGCTGTCCTTAATTGTCAAATCGACTTTTGAGAATGTATATAGAACTCTGCCGTTTTCGTTAAGTAAGGTTTTGCCGTTAAGGTCAAGTGTGAACGTACCGGAATCTATATTCTGTGTTGCCGAAAGCGTAATATCATCAAGCAGAGTTACCGTGCTGCCTTCCCTGCCTTTTGCCGCTGTGTCTGCCTCTGCAAAGGTCTTATACGGTGAGCCTTCAAGCTCGTTGCCGTCTTTATCGGTTACCTTTGCGGCATAGTTGAGCAGAGTGAACTCAACCGTTGCCGTTGCGCCGCCGACTGTTACGCTTGCGGTATAAGTGCCTGCATCTTTAGGGGGCAAGCCGTAAGGGGCTGAATATGTAATATCACTGATTGCAACCGAAGTGTCAACAAGGTTGTATTCAACAGTTGCTTCTTTTGCGGTTATGCCGTCAACATAAAGGTCTGCAGGTGCAAGAATTGTGAGCGTACCCTCGGAATCCGGGCAGTTGCCGTCTGTATTTTCACAAACAGCGGTAATTGTGTCACCGCTTGCGGAGTATGTGAATGAGTGGGTGTGAGGAACAATTTCAAACTCTAATGTTTTACTTCCGGTATAATTTCCAACACCAGTAACCGTCATAGTTGCCGTACCGAGTTCGGTGTTATTTGCATATTCAACCGTATAATCAGTATCTTTTACAAGCACCATATCGCCATGCTTGATAGTAACATCAGGTGTTGCACCAACTGGATAGCTTGTTCCAAGACCTTCATAAGTCAAATCTTCAATAGATTTAGGAGCAATAGTAAAGCGCCAAGCACGACCAGATATAGCGGTGCCAGCAGTAAAATAGTCGCTTTCTGCAACATTAACTTTAACAGAATAAGTACCGGCGTTAATCGGTTCGGTTGTTCCGCTATTATAATAAACTGTGTAATCACCGGCATACGGTACATAATCTTCAGACATGACAACCGATGCATATTTGGGTGTACCGTCATATGTAAGGTTTTGCGGTGCGGTGTATGTGAAATACGTATAATTAAAATTTCCACGGGTTATCTCGAATTCATAGGTAGCAGTTACATTTTCTATCGTAAGGCTCGCTACGTAAACTCCGGGATTAATCGGTGTTGTCGGTTCACCCGTACTTTTCAGGGTATAGACCAAATCAGGAATAACAACGTCTTCCATTGTTCCTGAAACCGTCATATATTTTGCATTATCGGGACGGAAAGTCAGACTGCTTGTATTACCTTTAGATATTTCAACCTTACTTATCGGATTGTGGCAAGTATCCGCATAAGCACATGTAGCTGTGATAGTTGCGCCGTTTGCAGCATAAGTCCAGCTGTGAACGTGCGGTGTTGCAGTTGATTTAAAGGTTGCCGAAATTCTTACGTCGCCTTCAGGCATACTAAAGGTACGGCTGTGTCCGCTTCCGCTTAGCTCTACCTGACCGTTGGAATCCGTGACCGTAATGGTATCAAGCTCATAGTTTTTATAAGCCATAATATCTATGGTAACGGTATCACCCGCAGGAACAATAGAAGCACCAACCTTTACGGCACCGTTGGCGGTGTGTGCTATATTCACGAAATGACCCTCAATTTTGGTAACGGTTTGCACGTCATTTTCCCAATTTGCCTTCAAGCCCATTGTAGTGGCTGAATAATCATTGGAAGCATAAATCACCATTGTATCCGGTGCTAACGAAAAGGTAGCATTATTAATGCCAGGATTGTAGGTAGTCGGCTCATTAACGCCGTGATAGTAGACACCTTCAAGATTTGAGGCATTGGAAAAAGCTTTTGAGCCAATTACAGTTACAGAAGCCGGCAATGAAACGTTTTTCAACATAGTACATCCAGAAAACATTGAACCGCCAACTTTGTTTGCGTTCTCACTCAATCTCACATACTCCAAATTCGTACAATTTTGGAAAAGCGTTTGTCCAATCGAAGTAACGCTATCGGGGATTGAAATAGCCTTTAAGCTTGAGCAATCGTAAAAAGCACTGGAGCCGATAGATGTTACCCCATCATTAATATTGATGTATTTCAATGATTCGCACGAAGAAAAAGCATAATATCCAATCGTTATAAGCCCATCCGGCAATAAAATCGTTTCAATCGCAGTTCCGGTGAATGCATATTGACAAATTTCTTCAATATTTTCGGGAAGTGTAACATCTTTCAATTTTGAAAGACTACGAAATGTACATTCGGGAATACACTTCCAATTTTCGCAGTTCACAAAACTTACTCTTGTGATAATGTCGGCATAATCTTTCCAAGGCGAAGCTGTGGTAGAATCCCATTTTGTAGAAACACTGTTGCCTTTGCCGTCAATTACAAGCAATCCGTTGTCATAAATAGTCCACGCTGTTCTGCTTCCGGAGCCTAATGTTCCCGTTGCATAAACCTCAATATCTGCCGCACTTGCCGTGAGGCTCAGAGGTGCGATCGACAGAAGCATTGCCATAACAAGCAGTATGCTTATGAGTTTGTTTGTTTTCTTCATTAATTTAACCTCCTTGAGGATTATTTATTATGTATATAAAAGCCTTTCAGCTCGGTTGCCTTTCCGTTAACCTCCTTTGAAAAGGAGGTGGCAGACCGCAAGGTCTGACGGAGGATTGATTTACCGTTTTTTTCTTTTCCAATCCTCAGTCTCGCTTTGCTCGACAGCTCCTTTGCTAAAGGAGCCTATGTTGCAATCAGATTCATTTCATTCTGCATTTAACCTTTTCATCAATCACGGTACAGACTTCATAAAAGTTTTCATTTATTTCAGAATTTGTAAATCGCAACACATATATGCCAAGACTTTCAAGATATTCCGTTCTTTGCTCATCGTGGTTTATGCCCTTGTTTTCATAATGCTGTGAGCCGTCAAGTTCAACGGCGAGTCTTGCTTTTGCACAATAAAAATCAAGAATAAAGTTCCCGACAATCCGCTGACGGTTGAACCTCACAGGATATGTCCGCAGAAATTCGTACCACAGTTTATTTTCCTGAGGTGTAGCATTGTTTCTTAAATTTGAAGAAAGAGTTTTTAAGGATTTATTGCGTGGAAGTCGTCTGTTTTCTTCACTGTTCATATTTTATCAATCCTCTCTTTCAATCCTCAGTCACTTCGTGACAGCTCCTTTCAAAAGGAGCTTGTTTCCTTTCGGCTCGGTTGCCTGCCAAAGGCTTCTCCTTGAGGAGAAGCTGTCACGGAGTGACTGATGAGGTGTAATATAAATTATTTTATTTTCTTCCACCCCATCCTCCGCAACCGGTTCCCCTTCCCCTCAAGGCGAAGGCTATATCTGCATTCATCATTCTGAATTCTGCATTCCCGCAACGTATTCCTTGAACTCGTTGAAAATGCGCTT
>JAZSBC010000050.1:0-19299 GCA_045602245.1 Acutalibacteraceae bacterium
AAGGCTCAAGGTCTTCAAAATCCTTGATTTTATATCTTTCGGCAAGGCGGTCGGGATAATTCTTCTGCATAACAAGCAGAAGCCTTACCGCAATTTCCTGGCTGTCGAGAATTTCATCTTTAACCGATCCGATAAAGGCAAGCTTGAAGCCCACCTCGGGGTCTTCGAATTTAGGCCAAAGCACGCCCGGAGTATCAAGCAATTCAATTCCCGAACCGATATTGAACCACTGGTTGCTTCTTGTAACGCCGGGTTTATCGGCAACCTTGGCTCGGTTTTTGCCTGCCATACGGTTAATGAAAGAGGATTTGCCCGTGTTGGGAATACCCACAACCATAACTCTGAGCGATTTGCCCGCCATACCTTTTTCGGTATTCGCTTTAATCTTCTCTTTAAGAACTTCTCTGACTGCCGGCTGGAATTTTTCAAGTCCCTTACCGCTTCTGCAGTCTACGGGCAGGGCGGTAACGCCCCTCTGCGCAAGTTCTTTTATTTTTCTTGACGTTGCATTGGGGTCTGCAAGGTCACATTTATTGAGCAGAACAATTCTCGGCTTTGAACCGACTATTTCGTCAAGCTCGGGATTCCTGCTGCTCTCGGGGATTCGCGCATCAACGATTTCACAAACCGCATCAACCATCGAAAGGCTCTCTTTGATAAGCCTTCGGGTTTTTGCCATATGGCCCGGAAACCACTGAACAATCATATTTTCATTCATAACAATTATCCTATTTTAAACTGACCGAAAGGCAGAATTCTGAAAAGTGCCTTTCCCAATATATAATCTTCTTTTATAAAGCCGACTCTGTTATCACGGCTGTCTGTTGAGTTGTTTCTGTTATCACCCATAACAAAAACGCAGCCTTCGGGAACGGTTACGGGGCCTGAAAAATCTTCTCTGTCTGCTGTTCTGTTTTTTATATAAGGTTCGTCAAGAACAACACCGTCAACCGTAACAATGCCTTTTTCAAAATCAATATCTATTGTCTGTCCTTCGGTTGCTATAACACGTTTTACGAGAACGTCGGGAACTTCAGGCGCTTTGCTCGGCTGACAGGTAACAACGACATCGCCGTATTTCGGCTCACCGTAAGACGCTGTAAGAATAATTCTGTCGTTTGTGTAGAGCGTAGGCTCCATCGAACCGCCGTTAACGCCAACAGTTCTGAAAATGAACAAAAATGCAAGAGTAACCGCTATACAAGCAGTTGCAAGAATGGAAACAGCATCAAAAACCGTTTCCAGTATTCCGTTTTTTTGTTTTGCCTGATTTTCAGCCATTTTCTGACACTCCTTTATCCGGTTTCTTATTTTCGGCGTTATAAAATCTGAAAACCATTTCGCCGAGAATATATCTTTCATCAACACAGCCGATTTTTGACGAACGGCTGTCGAGCGAATTACCCCTGTTATCCCCCATCACGAAAACTGTGCCTTCGGGAACTTCAAGAGGAAAACTGACGTTTCCCTGAAGATTGGTGGGTTCGTCAATATAAGGCTCATCAAGTTTAACACCGTTAACGTAGACGTTACCGCTTATAAAATCTATGTTAACCGTATCGCCGCCGATTGCAATAACTCTTTTGACTATCGGCACGTTTCTTTCCCACGGCGGATTAGCAACAATGATATCGCCTCTGTCAACAGAAAAGCTGTGACCCGAAACGGCAATCCAATCGCCGTCATTAAGAGTAGGATACATCGAGGTACCCTCAACGCCTATTACTCTGAACACCATGCAAAAAACAACAAAAGCCACAATAACAGCGCCTTTGAGTGAATCGGTAACATCAAATATGAACGATTTAATCGGCGCTTTCGGCGGCTTTTCATCGAATTCTATCCAGAATTCTTCGATTTTGCGCATGGCTTTCTCCTTTCAGCGGTTTTGCAAATCATATTTCTAAAGTAATTAATTAATGAGAATAATAGTAAAGGTGTAACAACCGCAAAATTGTTACACCCTCATCAAGCTGATTATCTGATCTGTTCCTTAACCTTAGCAGCCTTACCGACTCTGTCTCTGAGGTAGTAGAGCTTGCTTCTGCGAACACGGCCGTGTCTGATTACTTCAACCTTAGCAACGTTAGGTGAGTGAACGGGGAATACCCTTTCAACGCCTACGCCGTAAGATACACGGCGAACAGTGAAGGTTGCTGAAACGCCTGAACCCTTCATAGCGATTACAGTGCCTTCAAAAGCCTGAATTCTTTCTTTGTCACCTTCGCGAATCTTAACGGAAACCTTAACGGTATCACCGACTTCGATTGCGGGCACTTCGGATTTGATTGAATCCTGTGCGATTAACTTGAGTGCATCCATTGTATTTTCCTCCGATTTTTTTCAGAAGTTCGTAACTGTTACACAGAAAGAGGAACGTCCGCTTTAATGTTATTGGCATTAAACCCCGTCTTTGGCGTTAAAAACCTAATGACGGCACAAATGCGAATAATATAATATCACAACATTATAAATAATGCAAGCATTTTTTTGTTCTTTTGAAACATTTTTTATATTTTGATAAATATGCACCAAAAAATTGCGTTTTTCAAATGCTCAATCATTCAAAAATGCTCAAATCTTCCCTCAGAAGCTTTGTTCTGACTATTGAAATGCTTTCGGTTTCTGCCGCAAACTGCGAAAGAAGAGAGTTAAGAAGAAGCTCCGCATTGAGATTCACGCTGTTGCCTGCTGCAAGCACCGTTTTAATATGAACGTTACGATCATCGCTTTCAATTTCAAATGAACGAATCAATTCGCAGAGATTAACCGTTTTAATTCCCTTTTTGCTTCTTTTTTCGGCGTTGAGAACGCCGCCGTCAATAATGCTTTTTGCGCCTGCGGCAAAGCCTGACGCCTCGCCGTCGGTTAAAAACTCCGCATCTATTTCATACTCTGCGGCAGCAATTTCGTTAGGCTTGCACTCAGGCTTTGAAACGTCAATGATTTCAAGGCCTTCGGGCATTACGGCATTGAGCCTTTTCCTGATTTCTCCAAAGGTGATTTCTCCCTCAATTCTGATATCGAGAGGCTCTCTCATACCAACCTGACCAAGCGGCAGCGGCATAAGAAAAGTCATATACGGATGAGGGTTGAAGCCTTCGGTATACCACAGAGGTATTTCTGCACGCCTTACCGCACGGGTAAAGCACCTGTTCATATCAAGATGCGAGGTGTAGATTGCCAGACCGTCTTTTTTATACCACAGTCTTACCGATTTCATCACACACACCTCCGTTAAGCTTGTTTGCTCCGCAGCCTGCGCATTTTTCTCGGCAGCTTGCTGTTGTTTCGCCCTTATGGGCTTTTTCGTTTTCTTTAACAAGGAATTTCTTCGTTACGCCATAGTCCATATGGTCCCACGGAAGAATTTCGTCATATTCTCTGCGTCTTGCGGTATAGAAATACGGGTCGATACCGTTTTCTTCAAAGCTTTCTTCCCATAATTCGGGCTTGAGGCACTCTGCCCAGCCGTCAAACTTGCAGCCTTTTTTCCACGCTGTTTCGATAACGTCGGCAAGCCTTCTGTCGCCCCTTGCAAACACACCTTCAAGAAAACTCGTCCACGGCACGTGGCGCGAAACGGTAACTTTTCTTGTTTTGACGCAGGAGATAAGATAATTCTGCTTTTCAATAAGCACGTCGGGTTTATCCTGAGGCTCCCACTGGAAAGGCGTAAACGGTTTGGGTACAAGCGATGCAACGCTGATGCTTACGTTAACGCCCTTACCCTTAGGCTTATCGGGATTCTTATAAAATTCATCAACAACCGCCTGAGCAAGGTCTGCAATTCCGCAGATATCCTCTTCTGTTTCAGTGGGTAAACCGATCATAAAATAAAGTTTAACCGCAGTCCAGCCGCCTGCAAACGCCTGAGCCGCCGTTGAAAGCACTTCTTCTTCTGTTATATTTTTATTGATAACGTCGCGCAATCTCTGAGTTCCCGCTTCGGGTGCAAAGGTAAGACCGCTTCTTCTGACGGCATTGAGCCTTTCCATAAGCTCCTTGGGGAAGTTATCCGCTCTGAGCGAAGGCAGAGCAATGTTGATTTTTTCATCAACCGTCCACGGAAGCATATTTGTTATGAGCTTCTCAAGACCCTTATAATCGCTCGTGCTGAGCGAACAAAGCGAAATCTCATCATAGCCCGTGCTGTTGCAGATTGCCCTGCACTGTTCTTCAACCACCTCAGGCGATTTTCTTCTGAGGGGTCTGTTGAGGAAACCTGCCTGACAGAAACGGCAGCCTCTGATACATCCTCTGAAAATCTCAACGGTTGTTCTGTCGTGCACAACCTCAAGGAAAGGCACGACGAATTCCGTTGGTGAAAACATTGAATCAAGATCGGCAACGTTGCGCTTTTCAACCTTTTCGGGCGCTCCGCACTTTGGCGTTACCGATTTTACGGTTTCATCTTCGTTATATTCAACCTCATAAAGCGACGGAACGTAAACTCCCCTGATCTTTGCCGCAGCCTCGAGAAACTCCTGCTTTGTTGCTCCTTTGGCTTTGTATTCCTTGAGCAGGTCTATAAGCTCAACGGTAACTTCTTCGCCGTCGCCGGGGAGAGTGATATCAAAAAATTCCGCCATCGGTTCGGCGTTGCAGACGCAGGTTCCGCCCGCAATAACTATGGGAGTCAAATCGGTTCTGTCCTTTGACCTTACGGGAAGCCCTGCAAGGTCAAGCATATTGAGAACGTTGGTATAGCTCAGTTCATACTGCATAGTGAAGCCGAGAATATCAAAATCACGGATTGCATCGCCGCTTTCAAGACCGTAGAGGAGAATATTATTCTCCCTCATAACCTCTTCCATATCGTTCCACGGCGCAAAAACTCTCTCACACCAGGCATCTTCTCTGGCGTTGACGAGAGAATAAAGTATTTTCATACCAAGGTGTGACATACCGATTTCATAGGTATCGGGGAAGCAGAATGCGTAGCGGATATCAATTTTTGACTTATCCTTAACAACGCTGTTAAGCTCGCCGCCCGTATATCTGCCGGGCTTCTGCACCTTGAGCAAATGTTTTTCAAGTTCCTTGGGATACATAGACTTTCTCCTGTTCAAAATTCATATCCTATGCATTATACCATATCATATTGAAAAAATCTATATTTTATTTTTATTATTAAGAAACGTGACGGCTGCAAGGTAGCCCGAAACGGCAATCAGGGTTATGTTTCCGTTTTGGAACACCATAACAAATCCGCAGATAAGCAGCGGCAGAATAATCAGAACCGACACAAAAAAGCTGATTTTTCGGCAGCTTTCTTCAGACGTGAAGCTTGAAAGAACGAGGTTCAGCAGATTTCCGCCGTCAAGCGGCACACAAGGAAGCATATTAAAAATGCCGACGCAAAGGCTTGTTACCGCCATTGTTTTTATGCCGTATATTCTTCCGAATGCAAAAAGGACGGCGGAAAGAATAAAATTCGCCGCAGGACCTGATAAATAAACGGTTATATTCTCAAAAAAATTCATACAGTTATTATTCTGCTCAAGCCTTATACCGTAGAAAGAAAGCTCAATAAGTTTCGGCTTTTCGCCGAGAATATATAAACAGATTATATGCCCCAACTCATGCACAACACAGCAAAAAAGCGCCGCCGCACACAAACCGCTTTCATCAATTATCAGTGTCAGCGTCACGGCGGCAGCAAACGATATGTTAATTCTCAGAGTTGTTTTTCCAAGGTTAAGTTTCATCGGGATAAAGAACGGTTTCGGGGTTTACTCTCACTCCGTTTATCCTCACCTCGAAGTGAAGATGAGGGCCTGTTGACCAACCCGTTGAGCCGACAAGACCAACGGTTTCGCCTTGCCTTATAACCGCACCTTCGTTCACGTATATTTCGGAGAGATGGCAGTAATATGTATGCAAACCGTCTGAATGTTCCATAAGAACGTATTTTCCCCACACGTCACTGCTGCCCGTTTCAATTATTTTTCCGTAAAACGAAGCGGAAACGGGCGTTCCCTCAGGCGCAGCAAGGTCAAGACCCGTATGAAAACCGTATCTGCCCGAAACGGGGTTTGTTCTGTAGCCGAATCTTGACGTTATTCTTCCGTCTTCAACGGGCAGAACCGGGTCAACACTCACGAAATACGGAGCAAACGAAGTTCCCTCTGCGGCTTCCTTTGCCTCAATATCTCCGCCGCCCGAGCCTTCGATAATCTCCCCTACCGCAACGGTTTCGCCCGTTTCATCACTTGTTACTTCAAACGACTCAACCGTTACGTTTTCGGATATTGCAGGAACGTCTTTTTTGGGAACAAAAACAAACTCCGCCATATCCTTTATCTGCCCTGCAATTTCACCTGCAGACATATCTTTTTTCATAATATCAAGATAATCGTTCCTTATTTTCTCAAATTCTTCGGAGCTTGTTTTTGACGCAATAAATACGCCTGAAACAATCAATGCGCACAAAACACACTGAAGAAGCATAAGCCTGATTAGATAATCTGTTTTTGATTTCGGTTTCGATTTTTTTCTTTTGGGTTCGTCTTCGTCGGCAAACTTGAATCTGCTTCTGTATTCATCCCTTTCGGTGCGGTTTATCGGCTGCTGAAAATCATAATCCATTGCGTTTCCCCCGTGATGCTTTTTAACTAATTATATGAGAGAAAGCGCAAAAATTATGCAAAAAAACCCCGACCGCAGTCAGGGTTTTCTCTTATTCTTCGGCAATAATACGCCAATAATCGTATGAATAATACTTTGTCAGCCGTTTTTCGGCATCGCTTATGCTTTTGAAGTATTCTTTGTCAAAATCTCCGTCGGGATTTGCATAAAGGCCCCAGGCAGAGGCTTCGCTGACGCTCGGATAATATTTATCCCAGAGCAGTGCACTGCCCTTTTTGTCCTTGCCGTAGTTGAGATACCTCGCATCTTCACGGACGGAATCACGGACTTTTTTATAATCCGCAGAAAGCTCGTCACGCTCTTTTTCGGGGCATATGCCTCCCGAATAATATTCGGCTCTTACGGTTATGCTCTCCAGCATCGAAATATATTTCGACATTCGTTTTGCAAGCTGTTCATCGCTGAGTTTTTCAAGGCGTGTTTCCATATTACCACTCATCACTTTCATCAATAAGCACCGCGTGAGCGCAACGGATTCCGTCAACTGCGGCAGAAACTATTCCGCCCGCATAACCTGCACCTTCTCCGCAGGGATAAAGCCCTCTGATATTCGACTGATAGAGGTCATCGCGCAGAATTCTGACGGGTGCGGACGAACGGGTTTCGGGTGCGGTAAGCACGCCGTCGGGCAAAGCAAAACCGTTAAGACTTTTATCCATTTTAACAATCGCTTTCGCCATAACGTCGGTAACTTTTTCGGGCAAAACTTTACGGATATCGCCCGGAGTAACCCCCGTTGCACAGGTCGGCTTAACGTAAGAAAGCTTCTTTGAAGGCGTTCCGTTAAGAAAATCTCCGATTGTCTGACAAGGTGCGCTGTAGTCACCGCCGCCGAGTTCAAAAGCGGTTTTTTCAATCTTACGCTGAAGTTCAATGCCTGCAAGCGGATGATCGCTGCCGAAATGCTCGGGTTCAATGCCTACAAGCAGTGCCGCATTTGAGTTTTCGCCGTCACGGGCATACTCGCTCATACCGTTCACAACAACGTGACCCTCTTCAGATGCGGCGGCAACAACGGTTCCGCCGGGACACATACAGAAAGTATATGCTCCTCTGCCGTGTTCGGGATGGCAGGCAAGCTTATAGTTTGCGGCACCGAGTGCGGGATGACCCGCAAACGAACCGTATTGCGACTTATCAATCATTTCTCTCGGATGTTCAATACGAACACCTACGGAAAACGGCTTCTGAATTATATTTATGCCCTTTCTATAGAGCATCTCAACGGTATCCCTTGCAGAATGGCCGATGCAAAGCAAAAGAGTATCCGTTTCAAGGTCTTCAACTCCTCCGTCGGGTCTTTGGCAGGTAATCCCCTGAACAACTCCGTTTGCAACGATAAGGTCGGTAAGTTTCCAACCGAAACGAACCTCACCGCCAAGAGATATTATCTCTTCTCTGAACGCTTTAACAACCGCACCGAGTCTGTCAGTGCCGATATGCGGAGTTGCGGAATATGCGATTTCGGGAGGCGCACCGTGAGCAACAAGCTCTTCAACCACCTTTCGGCAGAGAGGGTCTTTTATTCCCGTTGTGAGCTTGCCGTCAGAGAACGTGCCTGCGCCGCCTTCACCGAACTGAACGTTGCTTTCGGCATTCAGCTTTCTCGTTACCCAGAATCCGTTGACGTCCTTTGTTCTTGTGTCAACGTCTGCGCCTCTTTCGATTACAAGCGGCTTAAGACCTGCCCTTGCAAGAATAAGCGCCGCATAAAAACCTGCAGGGCCGAAGCCTGCAATAACGGGTCTGAGCGTGCTTGTTCTTCTGATTTCGGGCATTTCATATTTATACGGCACAGCCGTTTCGATTTTGGGATTCTTTGCGTGGTTAACAAGCGATGCTTCGTCGCCGTCAACGTCAACACAGACGTTATAGACAAAATGAACGTTATCCTTTTTTCTTGAATCAACCGCTTTTTTGACAATCTGCAAAGCGGTAATTTTTGTTTCCTTGCATCTGAGCGCTTTTGCGGCGGCTCTGCGAAGCTCACCTTCGTCTGCATCAAGAGGAAGTTTTATTTCGTTAATTTTAATCATAAATATCTCCGTTCGGAATTATTTCAACTCGCCTGCAAGCATTCCCGACGCCCACGCCCACTGCAGATTAAAACCTCCGCAGCCGCCGTCAACGTCAATTATTTCGCCTGCAAAATAGAGGTTTTTGCAAATCAGCGATTCCATTGTTTTATTGTTGATTTCCGATACTTTTATTCCGCCGCTTGTCACCTGGGAATTGACAAATCCCCGTGTGCCGCTGACTTCAAGCGGAAAGTTCTTGATTTTTTCGGCAATCAGGCGCAATTCTTTTTTATTAATGTCAGATATAAGTTTGTCTGATTTGTAAAGGTTACAAGCTTTACAAATTGCAATTCCGACAGCTTTCGGAAGAATTCCCGTCAGCAAATTATCAATTTGGCAGAAACCCTTGATTTTATTGAGATTTTCAAGGTAGTCAATAAGGTTATCATATGCAATATCGGGCAGAAAATCAATATAAGTAAAGGGATTGCACTTTACAGAATCAATATATTTCTGAGCCGATGCCGCAAGCTCCATAGCCGCAATTCCCGAGAGTCCGTAATCCGTAAAAAGAATTTCGCCCTTGGTTTTGGCAAGAATTTTGTCACCTTTAAGAGTAAGGCAAACGTTCCGCACCCTGACACCTTTCAATGACTTTGTTATTTCGGGCGAAGCGTTGAGCGGAACAAGTGCAGGATAAGTTTTTGTAACCGAGTGACCGAGCTTTTTTGCAAGAGCATATCCGCTTCCGTCGGACCCCTGCGGTGCAGAAGATTTTCCGCCTGAGGCAATTATAAGTTTTTCGCAGAAAAATTCGCCGTTAACCGTAAACCCGTTTTTTGCTTTTCTGATATCTGTTACGGGCGTATCGCATATAACGTCAACGCCGAGCCTTTCGAGTTCAAAGCGGAGCGCATCGGTAACGGAAGCTGCCGTGTTGCTTTCGGGATAGACCCTGCCGCAGGAATCGGAATAGGTAAGCAGACCGAGAGAAGAAAAGAAACCGATGATTTTTTCCGGCGGATAGTTTTTAAGAGCAAATTCGGCAAAATCCTTATTGACGTAATTATGCTCAAGAGCCTTCAAATTGGTGATATTGCATTTTCCGTTACCCGTTGCAAGAATTTTTTTGCCTGCACGGGGCAATTTTTCTATAACTGCAATTCTGAGCTTCGGCTGAAGGCGTTTTGCGTTTATTGCCGCAACAAGACCCGCTGAACAGCCGCCGACAACTGCCAAATCATAGCTTTTCATTTCTTCACCTTTTTCTTCTGCATAAAAATCCATTTTATATTTTACTATTTCCCGATAAAAATGTCAACGCAATTATGGTTCAATATTCCGTTGACATTTTGCAATTATAATGGTATCATATTTTAAATGTAATTATATTGGAGAAGTGTATGCTTGAGTTTGTTCTTAAAATATCACACTATGCGCTGCCCGTGCTTGCGGTTGCGGTGCTGTTGCTGTGCCTTTCCGCACTTCTCAAACGCAGACCGCCGTCACTCGGCGAAGCAAAGCTGATTAACACGGTTAACGGCGACTCCTTCCCCCTTGTTTGCAGAGAAACCTCGATAGGCCGCCACAAAAACTGCGATATAATCCTGAATTATCCGACGGTTTCAAGGCTCAGCGCAATAATCGTATGCACAAAAAACGGTTGGTACATAACGGGCGTTAATTCAGAGGCAGACGTACTCATAAACGGCAAAAGACCCGAAAAAAAAGAGCTTCTCAAAACTGGCGATAAGCTCTCGTTCGGCAGCATAAATCTTATATTTGATAATAAGCAGGACTGATATATGACTGAAATTATAACTTTGGAAAACGGGCTGAGAATAGTCCTTGAAAAAGGCGATAACGCCAAAACCTGCTCAATGGTAATCTGGACAGGAAGCGGTTCAAGCTTTGAAACACCCGAAACCGCAGGATACTCCCACTTTATGGAGCATATGATATTCAAAGGTTCAAAAAAACGTTCATCTCTCGACATTGCTGTTGAAATGGATGAAATAGGCGGTTACCTCAATGCTTACACGGCGAGAGAAGCAACCTGCTTTTATGCAAGGACACTATCGGAACATATGCCTAAAGCACTTGACATAATTTGTGATATGGTGAGTAATCCGAGGCTTGATGAAAGCGATATCGAAATTGAAAAAGGGATTATCAAAGAAGAAATTGCCATGTATGAGGATGACCCGGAGGATATCTGCACCGACACGTTCTATGAAAACGTGTGGCAGAACAGCCCGTTGGGTTTCAATATTCTCGGCACGATGCAGACGGTTGATTCAGTAACCAAAGAACACCTTGTCCGGCATCTGAACAAATTTTATGTTCCCGAAAGAACGGTTATCAGCATAAGCGGCAATTTTGACCAAGAAAAGGCTCTGGAAATATGCAAAAGCTATTTTTCACAAGCTGAAAATACCGGTTTTGCCATAAATCCGTCAACCGCAGAATACCATACTCATATTTGCACCATAAAAAAAGATTTTAAACAAAATCAGCTTATTCTCGGGTTTCCGGGCGTACCGGTTACAGACAGCCGCCGTGAAGCCGCCTTGCTGATTTCTTCAATTCTCGGAGGCACGCCTTCCTCAAGGCTTTTTCAGCACATCAGAGAAAACCTCGGTTTGGTATATTCCATTGACACAGGCTGCGTTTCATATCTTAAAGCGGGCATATTCACGGTAAGCATGGGACTGAACGGCAAATCCGAAAAAAAGGCAATTTTGGAAACGATAAAAATAATTTCGGATTTTTGTGAAAACGTTACCGAAAAAGAGCTTGCAAGAGCAAAAGAACAATCCGTAACGGGTTTTGTTATGGATCTTGAGAATATTTCGTCGCACGCATCACGCAACGGCAGAAACATTCTGTTATACAACAAAGAAATCACAGAGGACGAAGTTATTAAAAATATAAGAGCCGTAACTCTTGATGATATACGAAAAACCGCTTCTGATATATTTGATTTTTCAAAAATGTCGCTTTGCGTTGCGGGTAAAGTAAAAACTCAGAAAGAATACGGTGAAATCATAAACACGGCAATTAAGGGAAGTAAACAAAATGATTAACAAAAAAGAAATTAACAGAATAGTTGTAAAAGTAGGAACGTCAACACTGACCTATGACACGGGCAAAATAAATCTTCGCAGAATGTCGAAACTTGCTCAGGTACTCAGCGACCTGAAAAACGCAGGAGTTGAAATAGCACTTGTAACGTCAGGCGCAATCGGAGTGGGAGTAGGCAAACTCGGTCTTAAAGAAAGACCTCACGATACTCCGGGCAGGCAGGCGGCAGCAACCGTAGGACAGTGCGAGCTTATGTTCCTTTATGATAAGTTTTTCGGTGAATACGGCAATATCACGGGTCAGCTTCTTGTTACAAAAGACGACTTTGATGATGAAGAACGTCACCGCAACCTTCATAACTCGTTTATGAAGCTTTTTGAATACGGCGCAATCCCCGTAATAAACGAAAACGACAGCGTTGCGGTTGACGAAATTGTTTTCGGTGATAACGACAGCCTTTCGGCTCACGTTGCAAAAATCGTTGATGCCGATTTGCTTGTTATTCTTACTGATATCGACGGTCTTTTCAGTGCAAATCCGAGAGAGGACGAAAACGCCGTTCTCATTCACTGCGTCGAAGAAATAACCGACGAAACTCTTGCCATTGCAGGCGGAAGCGGTACAAGCAGAGGCACGGGCGGTATGATAACAAAAATCCATGCGGCGCAGATTGCGACCAAAGCGGGAATAAACACCGTTGTTATGAACGGCTCTGACCCCGAAGAAATTTATAAACTGCTTGACGGCAGACAGATAGGAACTCTTTTCAAAGCAAAGGCGGTAACAAAATGAGCAATATGACAGATATCGGCGCACGCTCAAAATCAGCGCAGAGAATTCTTGCGAAATCAGGCGGCGCATCCATTGATAAAGCTCTTCTGAGCATAGCTGACGCACTCGAAAAAAATGCGCAGTTCATTCTCGAAGAAAACGCAAAAGACATCAGGGCAGCCGCAGATGCAGGCATCTCTGAAGCTATGATCGACAGACTCACCCTCACTCAGAGCAGAATTTCAGGCATGGCTGACGGTATGCGTCAGGTTGCCGCAAGCGAAAATCCGGTAGGCAAGGTGCTCTGGGGCGAAACAAGACCCAACGGAATGAGAATTGAAAAGGTCTGCGTTCCCATCGGCGTTATTGCCGTTATTTTCGAAGCAAGACCCAACGTTACCGCCGATGCGGCGGCAATCTGCCTCAAGGCAGGCAATTCCGTTATCCTCAAGGGCGGCAAGGAAGCTATCAATTCCAACAAAGCCGTTGCATCCGTTATGAGAAACGCACTTGCGGAATCAGGTCTGCCCGAGGACTGCATAATTCTTATTGATAACATTTCAAGAGAAGCCGCAACGGAGCTTATGCGCCTTAACGGCTACGTTGACCTGCTTATTCCCAGAGGCGGCGCGGGCCTTATCCGTTCGGTTGTTGAAAACGCAACCGTACCCGTTATTGAAACGGGCGTGGGCAACTGCCACGTTTACGTTGACTGCGATGCGGATATTGATATGGCGGCGAGCATCGTTGCCAATGCAAAGGCATCGAGAGTATCTGTATGCAACGCCTGCGAAGGCTTGCTTGTTCACCGTGACGTAGCGGAAATGGCACTTATTGCAATAGGCGAAAAACTCAGCGAAAAGAACGTTGAGATAAGAGGCGACGAAGCCGTTTGCGAAATCCTCCCCTATGCCGTAAAAGCAACGGACGACGATTGGGCAACGGAATATCTCGATTATAAAATCAGCGTTAAAGTTGTTGAAAATATCGACGAAGCAATCGCTCACATCTCGCAGTACGGCACGGGTCACAGTGAAGCGATTGTTACCGACAGCTATGCCGCTGCAGAAAAATTCAAAGCTGAGGTTGACGCGGCGGCTGTTTACGTTAACGCATCAACAAGATTTACAGACGGCGGTGAATTCGGCTTCGGTGCCGAAATCGGCATTTCAACTCAAAAGCTTCACGCAAGAGGTCCCCTCGGTATTGCACATATGGTAAGCTCAAAATACATAATCAGCGGCAACGGTCAGATAAGATAAGGTGATTTTATGGCTAAAACAAAGAAAAACAAGCTCGCATTCCCTATAGGTGTTATTGCAGCAATTCTTGCGGTTGTGGGTCTGATAACGGTTATCAGGTATTCTGCCGATACCGTCAAAAACCTTACCGATAAAACCGAAGATAAAAAAGAATATGAGCAGATGCTCACCCCCGTTGTTATGTTTGACCCCGACCCGTTTGACGACCTCACTCAGGCAGACGTTTCCCAGCTTCTCAACAGTGCCGTCTGGGCGTTGCTTATGAGCGAAGACGGTGCGGATAAATACCCTTACTCAGAGGGCGAAAATATCGGTATCGTTGTTCCTCAGGCTGATATTGAGCAGTATTTCGTAAGCCTTTTCGGAACGGAAATCGACATTGCATCAATGCATTCTTCACTCGATATGAGCGAATATGATATCACCTACGATGCCGCACTTCAGAGCTACATTCTGCCAATCACAGGCATTGAATCGGCTTATACGCCGAAGGTTTACGATATCAAAAAGCAGGGCAGTTCCGTTATCCTGAGTGTAGGTTATATCGGCACAAAGGCGTGGGTTCAGGTTGCAGACGGCGAATACACTGCCCCCGAACCCGATAAGTTTATGAAAATAACCCTTCGCGAACGTGACGGAGGAATGTATATTTCATCCATTCAGGCAACGGATATTCAGGAAGTTATCGGCACAACCAAACACCGTGAGGAACCCGTTGAGGAAGAAACAACAACTCTTCCCGCAGTTTCAGAAACCGAAACAACAACGGCACCTCTCACAACAGCCGTTCCCGTAACGGATGAGGACGGTGAGGAAGTAACCGACGAAAACGGTGACACCGTAACGGAATACGTTACAGTTGAAACAACGGAATCCGAATCTTCAACAGACGAAAGTTCAACAAATACTGAAACTCAGACAGATGAGAATGAGGAAGAATAAATGAATTCATTCGATAAACACGCAAAGTCAATAGAATTTGACAAGGTGCTTGAACGGCTTGCGGACTTCACAAGCTGCGATGATGCGCGCTACGATGCAACCCATCTCAAGCCCGAAAGCAATCTTGACCTTGCAAAAGCTTTGCTCAACCAGACCGTTGATGCACATATGCTGCTCGCCCGTTTCGGCGGGCCGTCATTCGGCGGTTTAAAAAACGTAAACAATGCTCTCAGCAGAGCAAACGCAGGCAGCGTTCTCAACACAAAAGAACTGCTTGATATCGGCGGCGTACTCAGAGTTATCCGCACCCTTTCGCAGTGGAGAGCATCAAATGCGGGCGTTCAGACAGTGCTTGACCCCATTTTCAATGCACTTGTTCCCAACAAATTCCTCGAAAGTGCAATATTTAATGCAATTATTTCCGAAGAAGAAATATCGGATAATGCATCACCCACTTTGAAAGATATCAGGCGAAAAATCCGCATTCAGGAATCAAAAGTAAGAGAACAGCTTGAAAAATTCTCACGCTCTCAGGCGCATTCAAAATTCCTTCAGGAAAATATCATAACTCAGCGTAACGGCAGATACGTTGTACCCGTCAAGAGTGAACACCGCAACGAGGTTGCAGGTCTTGTTCACGATACGTCGTCAAGCGGCGCAACGGTTTTCATTGAACCGATGGCGGTTGTTGAAGCAAACAACGAAATCCGTGTGCTTCAGACCAAAGAGCGCGAAGAAATAGAAAGAATACTCAGCGAGCTTTCAGCAAGCGCAGGCGAATTTTCACAAAGCATAAAAAACAGCTACGAATGTGCGGTTGAGCTGAATCTCATTTTTGCAAAGGCACAGTATGCTTATAAAATCAAGGCGGCACCGCCGATTTTGAATAACAAAGGCATCATAAATCTGCGTGCGGCAAGACATCCGCTTATTGACCCCAAAAAGGTTGTACCCGTTGATATTATGCTCGGTGCAGACTTCGATACGCTTGTTATCACAGGCCCAAACACGGGCGGTAAAACCGTTTCAATAAAAACTCTCGGTCTGCTTTCGATGATGGCAATGTGCGGTCTTATGATACCCGCAGGCGACAGAAGTGAAATTTCGGTATTCGATAAAATTCTTTCGGATATCGGCGACGAGCAGTCGATCGAGCAATCTCTTTCAACCTTCTCGGCGCATATGACAACAATAATTGATATTTTTGAGGAAGCGGACGAAAGCAGCCTGATTCTCATTGACGAATTGGGCGCAGGCACAGACCCCGTTGAGGGTGCGGCGCTTGCAATTTCAATTCTTGAAGCGCTCCACTTCAAAGGCGCAAAAATCGCCGCTACAACACACTACGCAGAGCTTAAGGCATACGCACTTGAAACTCCGAGGGTTGAAAACGGCTGCTGCGAATTTGACGTTGCAACTCTCAGACCCACCTATCGCTTACTCATAGGTGTACCCGGCAAATCAAACGCACTCGCAATCAGTGAAAAGCTCGGGCTTGATATATCGGTTATCGAAAGAGCGAAAGAACTTGTTTCAAGCGAAAACAAGGCGTTTGAAAACGTTGTTGACCGCCTTGAAGATACCCGAAAGCGTATGGAAGATGAGTATGACCGCGCAAAGCAGATTTCCGAAAAGGCTGTAAAAGAAAAGGAAGAAGCCGAAAAAATAAAGGCTGAAGCTGTAAAACTCCGCGAAAAAGAGATGGAAAACGCCAAATCGCAGGCACTCCGTGTTGTTGAGCAGGCAAAGCGCGAGGCATATGCTCTTCTGCAGGAGCTTGATAAACTCAAAAAAGAACAGCAGAAAACAAAGGATGCCGCCGAACTTGCAAGGCGTGCAAAGTCACTTGTCAAAAAAGGTATTGAATCCATTGATTCCGCCGCTGACCCGATTATCGGCATAGAGGATGACGATAAGGATTACGTGCTTCCCCGTGCGCTTGTAACGGGCGATACGGTTATTATCCGCGATATCGGCAAAACCGCAAAAGTGCTTTCCCCTGCCGATAAAAACGGCAACATTGAAGTGCAGGCAGGTTCAATAAAAACAAGAGTAAAACTTTCAAATCTCCGCCTTTGCGAAAACGCACCCAAGAAAAAAGAAACGAAATCTACCGTTAAGCTTCAGGGTGAAAGCAGGCTGAATATGGCGGCGTCAACAAGGCTCGATTTAAGAGGAATGACCGTTGATGAATGCCTCATTGAGCTTGACCGCTTTATTGACCAGGGGCTTCGCACGGGTCTTAACGAATTCACCGTTGTTCACGGCAAGGGTACGGGCGCTCTCAGAACTGCGGTAACACGCTATCTCAAGGCTTCTCCCTATGTAAAAACAAGCCGTCTGGGCGTTTACGGCGAAGGTGAAGACGGCGTTACAATAGTAACTCTGAAATAGAGCTGTAAAGTTTCTTCGCTTTACAAACACTGAACACCGACTGCGTGGTAAAAAGTTATCCACTCCACAAAGGTGAAAAAGTGAATACATCTTGTATTCACGGCGTGATTTTTCCACTATTTATAGATTATCCTCCGATTTTTTGGATAATTCGTGAGAAAAAGGTGGAAAAGTGCTTTGAAAGTGGTAAAAATTGTGCTTGACATTGCATTATATTTTTAGTATAATATGCACCTGTAAAGTGTGATGACTTTACAGGTGCTTGTTTTTATTTCGGCAAAAAAATGAGAAAGGAGGGGTATAAGTGGCAAAGAATTATGAAATAGCAGTCCTGATTGATTTCTACGGCGAAATGCTCACGGCAAAGCAGCGTGATTTTTTGGAATATTATTATAACGACGACCTCTCTCTCTCCGAAATAGCTGAGAACGAAGGAATAACCCGTCAGGGTGTCCGTGATGCAATCAAGCGCGCAGAAACCCAGCTTCAGGAAATGGAAAGCAAGCTCGGAGTTGCAAGGCGTTTTGAAGATATGAAACGCAGTGTTGATGAAATCATCGAATGTTCAAACCAGATTTCCGAATACAATCTCCGCCACAGCCTTTCTAAAGAAATCAACGATTGCAGCGTAAGAATCAAAGCCGCAGCAATGACACTTCTTGAAAGCTGACAAACAATCAATACATACATTATTATATAAGGGGTGAAACATTTGGCATTTGAAGGACTTTCAGACAGACTTGAATCTGCGTTTAAAAATCTGCGAAGCAAAGGCAGCCTTAACGAATCGGACGTTAAAAGCGCAATGCGTGAAGTTCGTATGGCTCTTCTTGAGGCTGACGTTAACTATAAAGTTGCCAAGGATTTCACAAACACCGTAACCGAAAAAGCAATCGGCGAAAAGGTTATGGAAAGACTTACTCCCTCTCAGATGGTTATCAAAATCGTAAAAGAGGAGCTTGTAAGCCTTATGGGCGGCACTCAGAGCCGTCTTGCATATGCGAGCCATCCGCCAACAGTTATTCTTATGTGCGGTCTTCAGGGTTCAGGTAAAACAACTCACTGTGCAAAGCTTGCACTTATGCTCAAAAAACAGAATCACCGTCCCCTGCTTGTAGCCTGCGATATTTACAGACCTGCGGCTATCAAACAGCTTCAGGTTGTCGGTGAGCAGGTCGGAGCTCCTGTTTTTGAAAGAGGACAGGCAAACCCCGTTGATATTGCAAAGGAAGCTATTTCCTATGCAAGAGATCACGGTTACGACTACGTTATTCTCGATACCGCAGGCCGTTTACACGTTGACGAGGAGCTTATGAACGAGCTTAAAGCCGTTAAGGCTGAAGCAAAGCCCCACGAAATTCTACTTGTTGTTGACTCGATGACAGGTCAGGACGCAGTTAACGTTGCAACCTCATTCGACGGTGCGCTCGGCATTGACGGTCTTATCCTCACAAAGCTTGACGGTGATACCCGAGGCGGCGCGGCGCTTTCCGCAAGAGCCGTTACGGGCAAACCGATTAAATTTGTCGGCACGGGCGAAAAACTTGAAAATCTCGACGTTTTCCACCCCGACAGAATGGCTTCAAGAATTCTCGGCATGGGCGACGTGCTTTCGCTTATTGAAAAAGCAGAGCAGACTATGGACGAGAAAAAAGCTGCTGAGCTTGAAAAGAAGCTTATGCAGAACAAGTTTGACCTTAACGATCTGCTTGACCAGTTTGAACAAATCCGCAAGATGGGTTCGCTTCAGGATACTCTCGCAATGCTTCCCGGCATAGGTCAGAAAGCAAAGGATATTGAAATTGACGAGCGTCAGTTTGACAGAACAAAAGCAATCATCCTTTCAATGACCCAGAAGGAGCGCACAAATCCCGATATCATCAACCCTTCCCGCAAAAAGAGAATTGCGGCAGGCTGCGGTCAGAACGTTGAAGACGTTAACAAGCTTCTCAATCAGTTCAAGCAGATGCAGAAAGTATTCAAGCAGCTTGGCGGCAACAAAGGCGGTAAGCGCCGCAGGAAACAGAAATTCAGAATGCCTGCAGGCTTTGACCCCTCACAGTTCGGAATGTAATACAGCACACGGCTGATACATTATAAATTTGTTAATTTTTATTTTTGGAGGAATTTATCATGGCAGTAAAAATCAGACTTCGTCGTATGGGCGCAAAGAAAGC
>JAZSBC010000051.1:0-5406 GCA_045602245.1 Acutalibacteraceae bacterium
TATGCTATCGCTAAAGACAGCTACAAGGGCAGAACAATGTACGTTATCCCCTATTCAATGGGTCCTGTCGGTTCAAAGTTCTCCAAGGCAGGCATCGAGCTCACAGACTCAATCTATGTTGTTCTTAACATGGTTATCATGACAAGAGTAGGAGTTGATGTTCTCAAGGCTCTCGGTGACAGCGAGGATTGGGTTCGCGGTCTTCACTGTAAGTGTGATATTGACGAAGAAAAGAGATATATCTGCCAGTTCCCCCAGGATAACACAATCATTTCAGTTAACTCAGGTTACGGCGGAAACGTTCTTCTCGGCAAGAAGTGCTTCGCTCTCCGTATTGCTTCATATCAGGGTAAGAACGAAGGCTGGCAGGCAGAGCATATGCTCATTCTCGGTCTCCAGAAGCCCGACGGTGAAATCAGATACATCTGTGCTGCTTTCCCCTCAGCTTGCGGCAAGACCAACCTTGCTATGCTTATTCCTCCCGAGGGATATTATAAGAACGGCTACCGCGTATGGTGCGTAGGCGACGATATTTCATGGATCCGCAAGGGTGAAGACGGCAGACTCTATGCTATTAACCCTGAAAACGGTTTCTTTGGCGTTGCTCCCGGCACAAACGAGAAGTCAAATCCCAATGCTCTTGCTTCAACAAAGAGGGGCACAATCTTCACAAACGTTGCTCATAACCTTGATAACAACACCGTTTGGTGGGAAGGTCTCGATAAGAATCCTCCCGCAAACGCAATCGAGTGGAAGGGCAATCCCTGGAACGGTCAGGAGAGCGACGAAAAGGGCGCACATCCCAACAGCCGTTTCACAGCTCCTGCCGTAAACTGCCCCTGCATCAGCTCAGAGTTTGAGAATCCCGACGGTGTTCCCATCTCAGCTATCGTATTCGGCGGCAGACGTGCAAAGCTTGCTCCCCTTGTATATCAGTCAAGAGATTGGAATCACGGCGTATTCGTAGGTTCAATCATGGCTTCTGAAACAACAGCTGCTGCTGCAGGTGCAGTTGGTGTTGTTCGCCGTGACCCCATGGCAATGCTTCCCTTCTGCGGCTACAATATGGCTGATTACTGGCAGCATTGGATCAACATCGGTGCAGGTCTTGATGCTGATAAGGCTCCCAAGATCTTCAACGTTAACTGGTTCCGTAAGGATGACGAAGGAAACTTCCTCTGGCCCGGTTTCGGCGATAACCTCCGTGTTCTTGATTGGATTATCGACCGTTGCGAAGGTAAGGTTGATGCAGTTGAAACTTCAATCGGTTATGTTCCCAAGGCTGAGGATATCAACCTTGAAGGCATCGAAGACGAAGTAAGCGAAGCTCAGCTTAAGGAAATCCTCAGCGTTGACAATGCTCTCTGGGCAGATGAAGTTGCAGGTATTGAAGAGTTCTACGGCAAGTTTGACAGACTTCCCGAAACTCTCAAGGCAGAGCTTGAAACTCTCAAAGCTAATATCAAATAAAATAATTTAAAGGCGACCTTCCGGGGTCGCCTTTTTGCAGGTGTTATAAAATGAAAAAATATGATGTTGTTTTATTTGACCTTGACGGTACGCTGACCGACCCGGGTGAGGGAATAACCAATTCCGTTGCGCACGCTCTGAAAAAATACGGAATAACGGTTGAAGACAGAACGGAACTTTATAAATTTATCGGTCCTCCGCTTCACGAATCATTTGAGAAATGCTACGGGTTTTCGCGCAAGGAATCGTTGACGGCTGTTGAGCATTACCGTGAATACTACAGAGATAAAGGCATATACGAAAATAAAGTTTATGACGGTATAGAAGATCTGCTGAAAAATCTTTTTGAAAACGGAAAGAAGGTTATTCTTGCAACCTCAAAGCCTGAAATCTTTGCAAGAGAAATTCTGCGCCATTTTAACATTGAAAAGTATTTTTACTATTCTGCAGGCGCAAACCTTGACGGTTCACGAACAAATAAAGCAGAGGTTATCGAATATGCACTCAGAGAGGGTGGCGTAACAGATAAATCATCTGCTGTTATGGTTGGTGACAGAGAGCACGATATTATCGGCGCAAACATAAACGGTCTTGACAGCATAGGTGTTCTGTTTGGCTACGGCAACCGTGAAGAGCTTGAAACCGTTGGCGCAACGCATATTGCGGCAACGGTCAAAGATATTGAACGAATTATATTATAGTATTATTAAGACGGCAGAGACAAAATCTGCCGTCTTTTCTGACTTTTTTTGAATTGCCTATTGACAAACGGTGAATAAAGGTATATTATAGTGCTGCGCTTTAACGCATAAAAGCTTTAAAGCATCAACACTTAAAAGGGATGAATTGGATGAAGTGGATAATTTGGTTAACCATAGGCGTTTACATAGCTCTTATGGCGGTTATCGGCATCACACAGGGTAAAAAAGCAAAGAGTATTGCCGACCTCACCGTCGGCGGAAGAAATGCAGGCGCATGGCTTTCAGCTCTTTCATACGGCACAGCCTATTTCTCAGCGGTTATGTTTGTAGGCTATGCGGGCGGTACGGGTAAAGGCTTTGCACTCTGGGGCATCCTTGCAGGTCTCGGTAACGCCGTTTTCGGCTCGTGGCTTGCATGGAAGGTTCTTGCAAGAAGAACGCGTGATGCTTCGGCACGCCTTAAACTCAAAACAATGCCTCAGTTTCTTGATGCACGATATACGAGCAGCAAAATGAAGCTTTTTGCCTGCCTTGTTATATTCATATTCCTTATTCCTTATTCGGCATCGGTTTATAACGGTCTTGCATCGGTTGCAGACGTTCTTCTCGGCATTGATGCAGGTATATGCAAGATAATCATCGCTGTCGTTGCCGCACTTCTTCTTGTTTTCGGAGGATATCTTGTTCAGGCAAGAGCAGACTTTATGCAGGGCATCGTTATGATGTTCGGCGTGGCTCTTCTTATTGTATGCGTTATCCGCAGCAAGGCGGTCGGCGGATTTGAAGGACTTATTGAATACGCAAAGAACACGGGAGTTCAGCCGAGCAGAACAAACGGACTTCCAACGCTCAATGCTTCGCAGTGGATTTCACTCTTGGCAACTGTTCTTATGACGAGCTTCGGCACGTGGGGTCTTCCTCAGATGGTTACCAAGTATTTCGGTATCAAGGATGATAAGCAGGCAAAAAAAGGTATTACAATCTCAACTTTCTTTGCTGTTCTTGTTGCAGGCGGCGGATATTTCATCGGTTCACTTTGCTACAGATTCTTTGATGCTGACAGCGAATATATAACAGACATAAAGCTTCAGGATTACATAGTTCCTCAGATGCTCAAAGATGCGGATATTCCCGCTGTGCTTCTCGGAATTGTTCTTGTGCTTCTTATTGCGGCTTCGGTTTCAACCCTTTGCTCGGTTACTCTTACCGCAAGCTCGACTCTCACAATCGACTTTATCAAGCACTTCAAGAAAGATCTGAGCGAGAAAAAATCATCATTTACAATTAAGGTATTGTGTGTTATATTTGTAATATGCTCATACGTTATTGCAAATTCAAAAACTCCGATTCTTGATATGATGAGCTATTCATGGGGTATCATTTCAGGTTCGTTCCTTGCACCTTACGTTGTTTCTCTTTATTGGAAGAAGATGAACACCAAGGGCGCATGGGCAGGTATCCTCGGCGGATTCATAATTGCTCTGGTTCCCTGCGCGGCAAAGCTTATCAGCGGATTTGCTGAAAACGCCACACTTACCTGGCTTGCAGGCAAAGGTCCCGTATTCGCTTGCGTTGCAATGGTTGCATCGCTTGCACTCTGCGTAATCGTAAGCGCAGTTACCAAATCCACCAACGAGAAGGAAACCGAATTCTTCTACAAAGGTGAAATCAAAGCAGAATAAAATTGATAATAATCCTTAAACGGATAGTCTTGATGACTGTCCGTTTAAGGTTGTTTATGAAAGGAAAATAAAAAATATGCCCATCACAGAATTTCTTGAACAAAACGCAAAACTTTATAAAGACGACGTTGCTCTTGTAGAAATCAATCCTGAGATTCAGGAGAAAAATCACGTCACATGGCGCGAATATTCCCTTATCGAGCAGGGTGCAAACGGCAACGGCAGAAACGAAATCACGTGGGAAGAATTTGATAAAAAAGCAAACCGCTTTGCAAATCTTCTTCTCTCGAGAGGAATCAAGAAGGGTGACAGAGTTGCAATTCTTCTTATGAACTGCATTGAATATCTCCCCATCTATTTCGGTATCCTTAAAACAGGCGCTCTTGTTGTGCCTCTCAACTATCGCTATACTGCAGACGAAATCAGATATTGTCTCAAGCTTTCAGAGAGCGATGCAATCGTTTTCGGTCCCGAATTTACAGGAAGAATGGAGCAGATTTCAGACCGTATTCCCAAAGTGAAGCTTCGCTTCTATCTCGGTGCAGACTGCCCCACGTTTGCAGAAAGCTATAATAAACTTGTTACTTATTGCACGTCGAGAAAACCTGAAATTTCTGTTTCGGATAATGAATATGCCGCAATCTATTTCTCATCGGGAACAACAGGTTTCCCCAAGGCGATTCTTCACGCTCATAAGGCGCTTGTTCATTCCTGCCGCGTAGAGCAGGCTCACCATTCACAGACCAAGGATGACGTTTTCCTTTGCATACCGCCCCTTTATCACACGGGCGCAAAAATGCACTGGTTCGGTTCTCTCCTTGTCGGCGGCAAAACCGTTCTTCTTAAGGGTGCAAAACCCGAAGGCATTCTCAAGGCGGCTTCTCAGGAAAAATGCACGATAGTATGGCTTCTTGTACCCTGGGCTCAGGATATTCTCGATGCTGTTGAAAGAGGAGATATCGAGCTTGATAAGTATACACTCTCACAGTGGAGACTTATGCATATAGGCGCACAGCCCGTACCCCCCAGTCTTATCAAAAGATGGCTCAAGATTTTTCCGCATCATCAGTATGATACAAACTACGGCCTGAGCGAATCAATCGGACCCGGCTGTGTGCATCTCGGTGTTGAAAACGTTCATAAAGTCGGCGCAATCGGTAAAGCGGGCTACGGTTGGGAAACAAAGATTGTTGATGAAAACGGCAACGAAGTTGCAAAAGGCGAAGTCGGTGAGCTTGCAGTCAAAGGCCCCGGCGTAATGCTCTGCTATTTCAACGATGAAAAGGCAACAAACGAAGTGCTTCACGGCGAATGGCTTCATACGGGCGATATGGCTCAGGAGGATGAAGACGGCTTCATTTATCTTGTTGACCGTAAGAAGGACGTTATTATTTCGGGCGGTGAAAACCTTTATCCCGTTCAGATTGAAGATTTCCTTCGTAAGCACGAAGCTATAAAGGACGTTGCTGTTATCGGCTTGCCTGATGCAAGACTCGGTGAAATTGCCGCGGCAATTATTGAAATCAAAGAAGGCTTTAAAGCGGATGAAGAAG
>JAZSBC010000052.1:0-20955 GCA_045602245.1 Acutalibacteraceae bacterium
TGCAGGTTCAGGTACAGTTACAAAGTACGCAGTAACATTCCTTGAGAATGACGGAACAGAAATCAGCGCAGACGAATATGCAGCAAATTCAGCTGTAAAGGTTCCCGAAGCAGTTGAAAATCAGCTCGGTTGGGCAGATACATCAACAGGCAAGCTCGTTGACCTTGAAGGCTACGTTGCAACAAAGAAGGCTGAATTCAAGAGAGTTCTTTCAACAGATAAGTTTGATATCACAATCAATCTTGGCGGCGGTACAATTGACGAATCAGAGCTTACCGATGATGCAAAGGTTGAAAACGGTTCACTTATTATTAAGGCAGGTCTCAACGAAGAAGTTGACCTTTCGAAGCTTCCCACTCCCGAGAAGACAGGTTACACAGGCGCTTGGGATCCCGAAAAAGTTACACTTGACAGCATCAATGGTGCAAGAGCAAGCGTTAAGTGGACAGCTAAGACTTACACAGTTAAGTTCTATAACGATAAGAACGATGCAGAACCCATCGAAACAGTTACAGCAGCATACAACGGCACAGCAACAACAAGAAATACGGTTGCTCCCGAAGGTATGAAGTTTGCAGGCTGGGCAGATAAGGCAACAGACGAAATCGTAGCAACACCTGCAGGCACAGCTACAACAGCTTCGGTTAAGTATACTTATGATGAAGATAAGGAATTCTACGCAGTATGGACAGAATTCGATTCATCAATCACCATCATGATAAGAGATTACGAAGCAGGCAGCGGCTGGAAAGTCGGCGCTGTAAGCTATAACGATGCAGGCAAGACTCTCAGCAAGGCAAACACTCAGGCATTGCTTGAAAAGGCAGCTGCATCAGCAGACGCAACAGTTGCAAACCTTCCCGCAACAACAACTCCCTATCTCTATGCAAATGCTGAAACAACAGGCTCACTTGTCAGCGTTGCATCAGGTATTAAGTTTGACGGAGATGCAGTATATTATCTCTGCACAACTCTTGACTTCAACGTAACATGGAAAGTTCCCGTACTCGATGCAGACGGCAACGTTACAGACTACACAGAAACAACAAGCAAGGCATCAACAGGTGCTACTGCAAGCATTTACAGTGTAAACGTTACAACAACAGCAGACACAACTCCTCCCGCAGGCTACGTATTCAAGGGCTGGAAGAACGAAGCAACAGGCGAAGCTGTTGAATACAAGGCAAACGTTGGCGTAACTCTTGACAGCAGCTTTGCACGCGATGTTATCTTCGTTGCAGAATTTGCAGAAACAGAGTACTCAATCGTATTCGACGCACAGAGCGGTTCATCTGACGGAAAGATCACCATTGATAAGACCTTCAAGAAGGGTGACGCTATCAACCTTGACGGCGCAACCTTTATCAACGGCTTTGATATGGAAACTGTTCTTCCCACAGTCGGCGTTGAAAACTCAAAACTCGATAAGCCCTTCATCGGTAAGAACGGCTATAAGTTCACAGGCTGGAAGCTCGGCAACGATGCAAACGCTGTTGACGTAACATTCCCCATTGATGAACTTACTAACGATATGATTGCTTCTTACGCAAACGGCACAACAATCACTGTTTACGGTCAGTGGGAAGCTCTTGAGTATGAACTCAGATTCTTCTATGCAACTCCCGAAACAGATATGGGTGCTGATATGGCAGACAGAACTTATAACGATCCCATCGTTGTTAAGTATAAGACTGGCGAAACAATCAACAGAGATCTTGATGCTGAAACACTTGAAATGATCGCAAGCAAGGCTCCCGAAGGATATAAGTTCCTTCAGTGGGTAAAACTTGACGGCAGTGTTGTTGACAGAAAGATGCCTGCATACGGTCTTGACCTTTACGCATCATATTCACAGCAGAGAATCCTTATCTACGTTGACTATAACGTTGAAAAGTTCGATGCAGACGGCAACAAGCTTGAGCTCAAGGATACAATGAAGACAACTCCCTTCCTTACCAACAATCCCGTACTTTACGGTGATGACGTTGAAACTGTCGGCGATGTTGAAGCAGATATCCCGATGGGCGTTGGTACAATGGTTAAGAGAGCTATCATCACTGACGGCGACAAGCCCGGTGCAAACTATGAAGTAGTAAGCTGGAATATCTATCACGTTGAAAACGGCAAGGATATCTACGACAAGGCAAACTGGAAGCCCGGCGTAAACGATGAAGGTACAACAAACGCTTACACAACTCTTATCTATCAGCCCGAATGGAAGTCACACGGCGATTTCTTCTTCCGTGTATACGGTACAGACGGTAAGATTTATATGGCACTTGGTAAGAACTTCAAGCTTTACTACTGGACAAACAACTACGTTTCAACCAGAAAAGAAGCTTCTGTAAACCACGATCCTGAAAATCTTGTAATCCTTCTCTATAAGATTGCATTTGAAACAGAAGACGGTTTCACAGTTCGTCTTGATCCCATCTACGCACCCAAGAGCATGTTCACTTGGGACGCATTCGTAGGTCTTATGGGCGCACTCGGAAATCTTATCAAAGGTCTCCTTTAATCCTTAAACAGCAAGCCCCCGTGCAATACGCACGGGGGCTTTTCTTATCGCCTTGAGGAAAGTATTTTGCCGATTTCGCCTGAAACAAGCGGAACAAGAGAGAGCGCAATAACAATGAGCCACTGCATAAGCGAAAGCGGAATAACGCCGAAAAGATTTGCGAGCGGTTCAAAAACAACAACGGAGGCCTGAACAGCCGAACAAACAATAACGGCAAGGTTCATTGTTTTGTTGCTGAAAAAACCTGCTTTATAAAGCGGCGATGACGAACGGGTTCCGACAGCGTGGGTTATTTCACAAAAACCGAGGGTGCAGAAAGCCATTGTTCTGCCCAACGTCAGACCGCTTTGTTCTCCGAATGAGAAAAGACCGAGAAAATATGCAAGAACGGTGATTGCACCGACGAGCATACCTTCAAGCGAAATATCAAACCACAGCCCATCAGAGAAAAAACCTTTTTGGGGAGAAAGAGGCGCTCTTTTCATAATATTGTTTTCCGCTTTTTCGGTGCCGAGCGCCATCGCAGGCAGAGAATCGGTAACGAGATTTATCCACAGAAGCTGAATGGGTATCAGCGGAGCTTCAAATCCGAGAAGAGAAACGGCAAAAACCGTCAGTATTTCTCCGATATTCGTTCCAAGCAGAAAATGTACGGCTTTTTTTATGTTATCATAGATTTCCCTGCCCTTTTCAACGGCTTTAACGATTGTTGCAAAATTATCATCGGTCAGTATCATATCCGCCGCATTTTTTGCAACGTCGGTGCCGCCCTTGCCCATAGCGCAGCCTATATCGGCGGCCTTGAGCGCAGGCGCATCGTTAACGCCGTCGCCCGTCATCGCAACGATTTCGCCCCTTGAGCGGAATGCTTTCACGATTCTGACCTTGTGTTCGGGGCTGACTCTCGCAAACACCCTGCAGTTTCCTATTACCCGATTCAGTTCATCGTCATCCATACGGTCAAGCTCGCTCCCGCTTAGAGCTGTTCCGCCGTCTTCGAGAATACCAAGCTTTTTTGCAACGGCGCAAGCGGTGACGATGTGGTCGCCCGTTATCATAACGGGGGTTATCCCTGCCTGCCTGCAAACCGAAACCGCCCTTGCAGCTTCGGGTCTCGGAGGGTCAATCATTCCGATAAGACCTGCAAAAATCAGGTTTTTATCTTCGTTATCGCCGCCATCGGTACAGTTTCTGTATGCAACCGCAATAACGCGAAGCGCCTCTTTCGCCATAAGGTTATTCTGATAAAGAATTTTCTGCTCAATCGAAGGGGTTAATGAAATAACTGCGCCCGAAGAATCGGCTTTGCTGCATTTTTTTAGAATAACGTCGGGAGCGCCTTTAACAATCAGCATATTTTTGCCCGAAACACGGTTTACCGTTGCCATCATTTTCTTCTCGCTCGAAAACGGAGTTTCGTGAAGACGCGGATAATTTTTTTCAATGGACGTAACGTCAATTCCGCGCTCCGATGCGGCAAACAGAATTGCCGTTTCGGTCGGGTCGCCTGAAAAGGTAAGTTTTTTCTTGCTTTTTGAGGCGTATGAGTTGTTGCAAAGCGAACCGAAAAGCAGGATTTTTTCTGCTTCTTCTCCGCTTAAGGGGATTTCACCCGAAAGGTTTCTGATTTGGGTGACGGTCATTTTGTTTTGTGTCAGAGTGCCTGTTTTGTCAGAACATATGACTGTTGTCGTGCCGAGAGTTTCAACCGCAGGCAGATGCCTGATGATTGCGTTGCTTTTTGCCATTCGCTGAACACCCATTGAAAGCACGATTGTTACGATTGCGGGCAAACCCTCGGGGATTGCGGCAACGGCAAGGCTTACGGAGAGCATAAACGACGGAAGAACACCGCTTTTTCTGAGAATGCCGAGAGCGAAAACAAAACCGCATATAATCAGCGCGCCTATTCCAAGTGCCTTGCCGATTTTTCCGAGCCTTATCTGCAAGGGAGTTTGCGGAGCTTTTTCATCGGCGAGCAAATGCGCAATTTTTCCAACCTGAGTGTTCATTCCCGTTTCGGTAACGATTGCCGTGCAGTTGCCTGCCATTACGGTTGTTGAGGAATAAACCATATTTTTTCTGTCTGCCGTTGCACAGTCTTTACCGAATACCGCGCCTGCGTTTTTTGAGCAAGGTTCGGATTCCCCCGTAAGCGCACTTTCCTGAACAAGCAGGGAGTTTGATGAAATAAGCCTTGCATCCGCAGGCACCATATCGCCGCTTTCGAGCAGAATTACATCGCCGGGAACAAGTTGAGAAGCAGGAATTTTTTTAGCTTTGCCCGAACGCCTGACAGTTGCGTCGGGTGCCGACATCTTCTGCAACGCCTCAAGCGCCTTTTCGGCGCGTCTTTCCTGAAAAACACCGATTGCGGCGTTAAGCATAACGATGAAAAGAATCACAATCGGTTCAATGAAGTCGCGCTCACCCTCAAGCAGGCTCGTAAGAAACGAAATGATGCAGGCAATGAACAGAATTATAACGCAGAAATCCGAAAACTGAGCAAGAAACTGTTTTATAAGTGAAGGCTTTTTTCTGCCGTTGAGCCGATTTTCTCCGTGTTTTATAATCAGACCTTTTGCCGCTTGCTCGGTTAGTCCGTCAGTGAGGCTGCTTTTGAGTTCAGATGCCGTTTTTTCGGCTGATATTGAATGCCAATCCATAAATTTTCCTCGCTAAACATAGTTGATATTTCAATATATTCACCGAGGTATAAAAAAATCCCCAAACAGACCGAACTGTTTGGAGATTATATTTCAGAATCGGTTATTCAGCTTTGAGTTTTTCGAGGCAGACGCGGCAGATGAATTTGCCTTCGTGTTCGATAAGATCTTCCTCCGAAGCGCAGAAAATACAGTTATCAATCGCTTTTTTTGCAATAATCTGCTTGCCGTCGCTGAAAAGTTCCAGCTTGCTGCCGGGTTCAAGAAGGCCGAGTTCTTTTCTTAACTGCATCGGAATTACGAGTCTTCCAACACTGTCGATATCCCTGATAAATCCTGTATACATCAAGCTTTTCTCCTTCGCAATAGATTTTACTAAAATATACCATAAAATGTCAATCTTTGTCAACACTTAAGGAAAGAAATCGTTTTTGCCGAAAATCGGTTTTACGGTTGAATTTATTATTCAAAAGGTGTATAATTACTGAACAAAGGCAGGTAGATTATATGATAGGAATACTTGACGTCGGCGGCGGACTCCGCGGAATATATACAAGCGGAATTTATGATTATCTTATTGACAACGGTGTTGATATTGAATACTGTATCGGCGTTTCTTCGGGAAGCGCAAATCTGATAACGTATATCGCAGGCCAGAGCGGACGCACAAAGAAATTTTACGACGAATATTCTTATGACAAGGAATATATGGGCATCGGCAGTTATCTTAAAAAAGGTATGCTCATAAACCTTGACTATATTTATTCCGATATCACAAACAGCACGGGCAAAGACCCTGTTGACTATGATGCGGCGTATAATTCACCCAAATTTTTCAAAACCCTTGCAACTAACGCAATAACGGGCGAACCGAGATATTTCACAAAAGCGGATATTGAAAGAGATGAATATACTCTTTTCAAAGCCTGCTGTGCAATTCCCGTTGCGTGCAGAAAACCCATAAAATTCAAGGGCGAAGAATTTTTTGACGGCGGCCTTTCGGACCCGTTCCCCATTGATACCGCTTTTGCTGACGGTTGCGAAAAACTCATAGTATGTATCACTCAGCCGATTGATTTCAGAAAAGAACCGATGACCGAATGGCTTGTTAAGCTGACAATGCGCAAATATCCCGTTCTCAGAGACAGAGTTCTGACTATGCACAATGCTTACAACGAAAATATCGAAAGAATCATTGAGCTTGAAAAGCAGGGCAAGGTGCTTGTTGTTTATCCGAGAGAGTGTTTCGGCATTGATACGCTCGCGAGAGACAAAGAGGGAATGCAGAAACTCTATGAGCTCGGCTACGAAGACGGCAAGAAAATCGAGGATTATGTAAATAAATACAGAGCCGAAAAACTGAATGAAGCAAAATAAAAAAAGACCTGCATTGCAGGTCTTTTTTTATCGGAGCATATGGCTTTGGTTGAGTATTTCGGGGCTGTAGATAAACAAAACGTCACAGTTGCTAAAATCTACATATTCTCCAAGTTCACTTGCGGAAATACTTCTCAGGTCAATGAGAGTTATTTTGCTGTAGCTTTCAAGCAGGAGCGGAGTGAGCGATGATCCGAATGAATCCCTGAAAACAATGAGCTTACGCTGTTGTGCTGCAGTTGAATTTTCAATGGTCAGCGAACCGTTAACACCCGAAAGAAAAACGTCGTATTTATCAGGGCTGCTGAGTTTTGTCATATCATAAACACCCGGCGTTTTTTTCGACGTTATCTGACCATGCTTGTTCTTTTCGATTTTATACACGGTTGAGTTGCGGATTGCATCGGAGTTAAGCGTGATTAATTCATCACTCATATTGCCTACTGCAAGCTGACGGGCAAAAACACCCTGAAAATCGGTAACCTTTTCAATCTCATAAAAATCCGTCGGTTTTGTTTCGAATCCCATTTCGCTGCCGAGCTTTGCAACAACGCCGCTGAGGTTTTCCTGTTTCCAATGAGAATCTGTGGTGTAGTAATCGTCGACGGTGAGGGTATCGAAAAGATTGACGTAGGTCATATTTTTGACGTTTGAGGTGTAAATCTCGGTCATTCTGTCATAATCAAGGGCAGGATAGCCGTTTTTTTCTGCAATAAAATAGTTCTTATCGGGAACAAGGCTGTAATAACATTTGATGTTTTTGCCTTTAAGATAAGTGTCGTAGATTGAGTTGAACTTGTCAGCCGCATTTTTAACGGAGTTTTCATTGAGTTTATCGTTGATTTTGGAAACGTGACCGTCGGCAATGAAATTACCGTTATTGTCTTTCTGACCGAGAAGCTTCAGCTGAATGTTTGTTTTGATATTGCGGAAACCGTCACGAAGCGGAAACTGATCGGCAAGATATTTTTCAACGCCGTCAAAAAAGGATTTATCCATAACCGCTTCTATTGAGAATTCAGGGAATTGAGCGGCAGGTCGGTTTTCGGATTTTATTATTTCAACCGGCTCTTTTATAAGGCAGGTAACGGCGAGAGCAACGGTGAAAACGGCAAAACAAAGAATGCCGATGATATATTTTATTTTTTTGCTCAAGTTCATACCTCCTTAAAATCTGAAATAAAGGAACGGATTAAAAGAGCCGTCGATGAGATAAGCAGTAACCGCAACAAGAACCGCAACTATAAACAGAGGCTCTGCAACAACGGTGATTTTTGAGCCGATTTTGGTATCTGCGAATTTTTCTGCGGTGATTTTGACAACGGGAGTTGCGCCGATAATGCCGAGAATAAACAGCACGGCGTAGCTTCTCAAATAATAGAGGGTTGTTTCATTGCAAAGGGGGTAAGCAGACGTGAACATACCCTTAAGGTCGCCGAGCATACCGTCAACACCGTTGCTGTTGAAGATAACGAAACCGACGAGAACGGCGAAAATCAGATAGATATGGCCGAATACGGCAGGCACCTTATCCTTGATTTTCTTGGGGATGCCTTTTTCAATAAGCAGAAGCACCGCAAAATAAAGACCCCAGATAATGAAAGTCCAGTCTGCACCGTGCCAGAAGCCCGTGAGGAACCATACGGTAAGAATATTGAGGAAGAAACGGGGTTTCTTGACTCGGTTGCCGCCCATGGGAATATAAACGTAGTCCCTGAACCAGCTTCCGAGTGAAATATGCCAGCGTCTCCAGAATTCCGTAACAGAAGATGAAACGTAGGGATGGCGGAAATTTTCGAGGAACTTGAAGCCGAACATTCTGCCAAGACCGATTGCCATATCGCTGTAGCCTGAAAAATCAAAATAAACCTGAAGCGAATAAGCAACGGCATAAACCCAGAAGAAGAGGGTTGATTTTTCATCGGTATCTCTGAAAATCTGGCAGAGGTTACCAAGCGTGTTGGCAAGAAGAATCTTTTTGGCAAGGCCGACAGAGAATCTTCTTACGCCGTATGAGAAACCCTCAAGAGTATGAGTTCTTTCTCTGAGTTCGCGCTCAACGTCCGAGTAACGGACAATCGGACCTGCAACAAGCTGGGGAAAAAGCGAAACGTAGAGGGCAAGATTAATCGGATTTTTCTGTGCAGGCACGTCGCCTCTGTAAACGTCGATATTATAACTGATTGCCTGAAATGTGAAAAAGCTGATGCCGATAGGCATAATAACGTTCAGCAAATCAAAATCAGTGTTGAACGCGGAGTTTACGGTTGAAATAAAGAAATCGGTATATTTGAAATAAATAAGAGCCGAAAGGCTTGCCAGAATTGAGGCGGCAAGAAAGATTTTTCGTGCTGTACCGTTGATTTTTTCTGTCAGCAGGCCGAAAATATAGCTTATGGTTATGACTGCGAGCATAATAACAAGATATTTCGGCTCGCCGTAGAAATAGAAAAACAGGCTGGCAAGCAATAACCATATATTTTTTCCCTTTGACGGCATAATGTAATAGCCGATCAGAACAACGGGAAGAAAGATAAACAAAAACGTCAGACTTGAAAATAACATTTGTTACTCCTTAAAAAAGCACCGAAGCCGAAACTTCGGTGCTTTTACTGATTGATTAATTAACCGAGGATGATACCTTCGTCTTCGCCGGGCATTGCAGCAGGCTCGTCCATAGCTGCATCGCCGTCAACGGGAGGCATTTCGTTAATTTCGCCTGCTTTGGTGAGGGCGGGGCTTGCGCTGCCTGAAGCAACGATGTTGAATGCGTTATAAACGTCGTCAGCGATTGCTACTGTTGACATAACCATAACGACGGTGTTGCCGTAGCTTGCAACAACAGCCTTTTCAGCTGATACGCAAACCCACTTTCTGAGGTCAAGGCTTTCAAGATAATCATTTTTGAAAGCTTCAACATCCACGCCGTCTTTAACATCAATAACAACTACCGAGAAGGGGATTGAACCGATAGCGGGGTCAACAAAAACAGCACTTTCAATATTATCCATGGTATTCAGGGTGCTTTCAGCATTGATACCGAGATTATATCTTGCTGCGTCTGCATTTGAAAAATCCTCCGCCTTGGGAGTGTTGAGCATCATTTCGATTGTTGTTGTGTTTTCGATAATTTTGTTTGCGATTTCTTCAAGAGTGCCTTCAAGTTCAACTGCGGGAGCAGCTGTTGTTGTTTCATCGGCTGCGGGTGCTTCGGGGTTTTCTTTAGCGCCGCAAGCTGCGAATGAAAGGATTGTTACGAGAGTAAGAATAATAGCCAATAATTTTTTCATATTATTTCTCCTTATGTTTTATTATTGCCAAATTGAGATTATTATATCAGTAAAATCGGTATTTGACAAGTCTTTTTATTAAACAAAAAACGGAAATGTCTGTATATCAAAGCTCGATTTTCCAAAACGCAACATTAAGGCGTTCGTATGTATAAGAAACATAGAGCGAGCCGTTCAGATAATGAATTGAGGGGTATGAAAATTCGCTGTCGATTTTTTCTTCCTCAAGGGTGAGAACGGTTTCCCAGGTTTCGCCGTTATCTGTTGATTTCTGAAGAGTGAGCGGCGAGCGTTCGCCCCAATTTTCGCTTACGGGGTTTGAAAGAAGATAAAGAGCGCCGTCGGGAGTTTTAACAACGTCAAGTCCGCTGTTGTTATTGGGCAGAACTGTGGGGTATGCCTGGCACCACGTTTCACCGTAGTCGTCAGAATCGCTTCTGTATGCCTTGCCGACGGGGGTTCTTGTGAGCATATGCACCTTCCCGTTTTCGCTTTCCCAGAGAGTGGGCTGAATCATCGGAATAAGGTTTGAGGTGTAGGCATTAAGACTGTTGAGAATGGGTGCAGTGCGTTCGGTTCTGATTTTATCGCCTTTTTTCCAGGTCAGGCCGTCGTCAAACGACGTGTCAACAAAACAGTTCCAGCCTCTGTTTTCGCTTGATGCGGGGGCAAGAATTCTGCCGTCTGAAAGGCGGATGCATTTATTTTTAACGGGGCCTCTGCCTCCGCTTTTATCGCCGCTTACAAGCTCATAGGGTTTGCCGAAGGTCTTTCCGCCGTCTGTTGAAACTGCGGCGAAGGTACGCCAGGAAGGAATATTTCTGCCGACCTTGAAAAAGAGAATGATTTCTCCGTTTTCGCGAAGGAACAAAACGGGGTTCCAGTGGGGGAGATGCTTGCGGTAGCAAACGCTTTTCGGCTCGCTCCAGCCGTTTTCATCGCGGCGCGAATACCAGATATCAACGTCAGTTTTTCCCTCTTTTGTGCCGCCGAACCATGCGGTTACAACCGAGCCGTCAGGCAGGGGAAGAACCGTTGTTGCGTGACAGTTGGGGGTGGGCAGGGGATTGCATACAAATTCTTTTATATACTTCATACTATTCTCCTATATTTCAAAATCTGACGGATTTGCCCGTTCAACAAGAAGCGGTTTTTTGGGGATGCGTTTAAGAGGGTCATAGGAATATCTTCTGCATTTGCCGTCGGTTTCAACTATGCCTTTTTTTACGCAAAGCACGTTCTTACCGTCGGGAGAAAGTCTGCCGTGGAGGCAGGTTTCGCAAACGGAAGGATATTTTTTCTTTTCAAGAAGCTTTCTTTTCACGTTATAACATCCTTTACGGTTGATATAATGATTTTAGCATATTTCCCTTCTGTAATCAAGGTCTGATATAAGAAGAAAAGAAAGAAAAACAAGGGATATTGCCGCAGGCAGCGAAAACGAGAACGGCGCGGCGTTTTCTGAAAAAGAAAGAAACACGGGCGATTCAATCGGATTTATATAAATTGCGATTTTGCAAACAAAAAAAGCGATTGCCGAATGAATGATTCGGAATAAATAAAACCTGATAACGTTTGGGCGGCTCATCGAAAAAACCTGAAGATGCACGCACAGACCGCCGAACGCACAGACAAAAGCGATTACGGGGAGCGGTGCTTTGCCTGCAAGGTTAACACAGCCTCTTGTTACCTCAAAAAAGCAGGTGACAGCCGTCTTTACCGTTTCATCGGCAATAAGGCTGTCGGTTACGGCGCAGATTCCCGAAAACAAGGTTACAAATCCGCAGGCGGCGAGCATTGTCTGCGATGCCGAGGCAACGCTTGTTGTGACGGCGTCTGAAAAAGTTATGCGCGGTTTTTTTGACGTTATTTCAATATCCGAACCGCTCAAGGGAAAAAATTTCAGAACAAAACCCGTCAGAAGCGAAGAAACGCAGAGCGATGCAAGAAGAACTCTGCCCGCCTCACGGGAGCAGAGCATTGCGTTGCCGACGGCGTTGACCGAAAAGCCCATTCCTGCATTTACGCAGAAAAGGGTCAGCCGTTCAGACTGGGAACTGCTTATAATTCCGTTTTTGCGAAGTGACTCAGCCGCTTTTGCGCCTGCAAGATAACCGCCGAGCTGACCGAGAATGATTGCAGGCAGAGTTTCGGCAGGCAGGCGGAAGAAGAGTCGGGTGATTGGTTCCAGAAACCTTTTCAGCTTATTCGGAATTGAGCCGAATCCCGTCAGAGAAGACGCAATGAGAAACGGAAAAACAGACGGAATAACAATTCTTACGCAGTTCATAAGCCCCGAATTTATGCCGATAATGAACTGCTCGGAGAAAATGAACAGTATAACAAAAAATAACAGCCCCGTTACCGTTGCAATATAATTATTTTTTTTCATTCTTTACACCTCACATATTATTTCATTCTATGTCGGCAAGGTTATTTTTAATAACCGTTGCTCATATTTTGAAAACGGAGGGATACAAATGAGAAAGAGAAATTGCAGAAACGAAAGCAGAAGCGAGAGATTGCTTGACTCAATCAGCCGAAGCCTTGATTTGCCTCAGGATGCCGTTTCGGGCTATGCGCATATTGAAATCAGCGGCAACAGAGAGGTTATTGTTGAGGGCTGCGAGGGTGTTCTTGAATACGGTGAATGCTCAATTTCGCTCAACACGGGGCGGCTGACGGTCAGGATAAACGGTTGCGAGCTGACGATAGTTTCAATGCAGAACGGTCAGGCGGTTATCAAAGGGATAATCACGGGCGTTGATTATTGCAATTAGGAGAAAATTATGCTTGTTTTATTGTTTTTCAGGTTTCTTTTCGGTTATGCGGAATTCACGGCAAGCGGCGGCTTTGCAGAGAGATTTCTGAATCTTTGCAGGATAAACAAAATCAATCTCTGGAATCTGAAATGCCGGGATTCAGTTATAACCGCCTGCACGGATTGCAGCGGATACAAAAAAATCCGATCTTCGGCAAGAAAATCGGGGATGAGAGTGAGAATAAAGAAAAAATGCGGTCTGCCGTTTTTTCTTAACCGATACAGCCACAGAGCAGGTATTATTCTCGGCGTATGCTTCGGCGCCGCGCTGATATGCATCCTCTCAACGAGGATATGGAGCATTGACGTTACGGGTAACGTGAGCGTTCCGTCGGAGAAAATAACGGGAGTTTTTGAGGAATTGGGGGTCAGAAAAGGGGTATCGGGGAAAGGCGTTGATATAAAATCCGTTGAGATTGAGGCTTTGAGCAGACTGCCTGAAATTTCGTGGCTCAACATAAATATTGAGGGGAGCGCGGCAAGGATAGAGGTTCGCGAAACCGACGTTTCAAACGAAGCCGATGAGGACAACGCACCGAGCGATATCGTTGCTTCGAGAGACGGTCAGATTGTTATTCTCAGACCTTTCAACGGCACGCAGGAGCAGAAAATCGGCAATCCCGTTCTCAAGGGCGACCTGCTCATCAGCGGCATTGAAGAAAACAAAGACCTGACCGTCAGTTTCGGCAGAGCGAAAGGATACGTTGTTGCACGGACAAACAGAAAAATTTCGGTTGAGCAAAGCCGAAAAATCAATACAGCCGAGGCGGTTGACAGCAAAAAATCATATATTTTCGATTTTCTGATTTTTTCGATTCCTTTGGGTAGAATTTCCGACGGTGCATACAGAGAAAAAAGCGAAGTTTTTATTAACGGCGTAACTCTGCCGCTGAGCATAACGGAATGCGTTGAAACGGTGACGGCAAACAAAGAAACAGAGCTTAACGAAAAGCAGAGCGAACTACTTGCAAAGGTCAGGTTTTTTGAAAAATGCACTTCCGAATTCAGATATCTGAAAGCCGAAAGCGGAAAAATTACCGTAAATAAAAGCGAAAACGGAACGGCGGTTACGGGTGAATTCGTGTGCCTTGAAAACATAGGCAAAGAGATTCCGATGGATATCGAAGAAACGGGGGAATAAAAAACAGCATACCGAAGTATGCTGAAGATTATTTGTCTTTCAATCCGAGAATATAGTCGGTTGAAGTGTTATAGAGTTTTGCGAGCGCAATGAGAACGTCGGAGGGGATATCCCTTAAGCCACGCTCATAACGGCTGTATTGAGGCTGTTTCATTGAAAGATATTCGGCAACCTGTGCCTGAGTAAGGTCGTGGTCTTCACGCAAGTCGCGTATTCTTTTGTAGAATGCCAAAAACCACACCTCCGAAAATATTGCTGTTTGGTTATTGACATTTTACCATTATAAGAATAAAATATTTATTATTATAACTATACGGTTATAATAACGGATTAAGAATAAAGCAGGGTGAATTTCACCCTGCTTTTTATCTGAATAACTTTGTTTTCTTTACCGCATAAAAAAGCGGAACACCGCCGAGAAGACATACCGCAAGTTCGCCTGCGCCAACCTGCAAAGCCGTTATTATGAAAAGAACGAATTTTGATGAATCGGCGGGAGTAAGAAACGTTATTTCTGCACCGATGATCACTGCGTTGAAAATAACGGGCATAATAATTGAAAACAGTGGCAGACCTTTGAACGTTATGCGCCTGAATGCTCTTGCGGTAATTGCCGCAAGCAACGTGGCGGCTGAACCGAAAACAATATCCCATATTCCGTAGGGGCTTGAGATATTTGCGAGAATGCATCCGATTGTAAGCCCCGGCACTGCCGCAGGGGTGAAAACCGAAAGAACCGTCAGCACTTCGGAAAGCCTGAACTGAACGGCGCCGTATGATATCGGCGAGATGAGAACGGTTGCGGCGGCATAGAATGCCGCAATGATTGCACCGTGAACGAGGTGCAGGATTTTTTTGTTTTTCATTTTTGCTCCTTTTGTTGCCGTGCAACGCCTTTAGTTTTGTTTGGCACCGAGCGAGGCGCCTGTCAGGAAGGTTTCGAACTGACAATTTTGCTTTAATATATATTAAAGATACTCTGCAAGTGCCTTGAGGTTTTCAACCGCAACGCTTGCTTTGATATCTGAATTTGCATATTCTTCGGGGGTTGTGACACCGCTGTAAACAAGGGCGCAGGGAATGCCGTGGTTTGCGCCGATTGCAATATCCGTTGCGAGTCTGTCGCCGATGAATGCAAGCTCTTCTCTTTCACAGCCGAGCATTTCGGTAATGTAGTCAACGGTTGCTGTCATGGGTTTGCCGAGTACAACGGGGCGTTTGCCCGTTGAAGCGGCAAAAAGCTCAATCATTGAGCCTGTGTCGGGCATATAGCCGTCTGCCGTGGGGCAGTTGAGGTCGGGATGGGTTGCAAGATAAACTGCGCCGCAGTCAATGTATTTCACAGCGTCCCACATTTTCTGATAAGTGAGGGTTGTATCGAAACCAAGCACAACGATATCGGGATTTTCGCTTACAAGATTGATGCCTGCCTTTTTGAAATCGCCCGTCAGCCTTTCGTTGCCGAGAAGAAAAACTTTTTTGCCCGCATAGTTGCGGTTAAGATAGTCAGCGGCAACGTGAGATGAAATAATAACCCTGTTTTCGTCAACGGGGAAACCCATTTTTTCAAGCTTTGCTCTGCAGACTTCAACGTTGTTTGAAGAGTTGTTTGTGAAAAAATAAAAATCTCTTCCGCTTTCTCTTGCTTTTTCAATAAAGTCGATGGAGCCTTCGATAATATTACCGTCAAGGTAGAAAGTTCCGTCCATATCTATAATGAAATATTTTGTGTTTGCAAAAATATTGCTCATATCATTAACTCCTTTTGGCAAAGATGAAATCCTGCTATATTTTAACAGTATTTTTTGGAGTAATAAAGTAAAAAACCAAAAAATATGTGATGTTTTGTCACATATACTTAAATAAATTTTCAAAAACTGTATAATGAATTCATATCAAAGAAAGAGGGTGTGTTTTGTGAAGGTTTTTTTGGGCATTGCCGAAGAAAAGCTCGGCGAGATTTTGAAAAATCTCCGTGTTGAGCATAATTACACCCAAAAGAAAGTTGCCGATTATCTCGACATACACAGAACAACCTACACAAAATACGAAACCGTCAGAAAACCCGAGATTGACGTTATAATGAAGCTTGCAGCTCTTTATGATATAACGGTTGATGAGATTCTCGGCGATTTTTTTGAAACAAGAGAGGATAACGTAACTCCTTTCAGGCAGGCAAGCACGCTGAATGATGACGGCGAAAAAGACCTGCTCAGCGAAGATGAAAAACAGCTTATTACCCTTTACCGAGAAAGTATCAGAAAAAAAGAAATCATCGGCAAAGCAAAAGAAATCTGGGCTTCCGATAATAAAATGAAGAATAAATAAACCTCGGTTTGCAGATTTATACCCCCTGTCAAAATAGGCAGGGGGTTTGTTATTATTCTTCCGATGAGTTGTTTTCGATTTTTCCCGTTACGTTTCTGATGTTGTCGCGTGCGGTCTGGATTTCGTGAAGGCTTGCGGCGATTGAATCGTTGGCGGTTTTCATAATCTCTTCAATGAAATCGCCTGCTGCGATTCTGATTTCTGCCGACCATTTATTAGCTTTGTCAATAGCATCGTCTGAACGGAGTCTTGCATCTTCGATTGTTCTTTCAGCCTGCTCTGTTGCGGCGTTAACGATGTTTTCAGCCTGAGCCTTTGCGCCTGCGATGGTTGAAGCGGCTTCTTCCTGAGCTGTTCTTGAAATTGCTTCTGCGGTAGCCTTTGACTGAATAACGATTTCGCTTGCATCAACCATAGCCGCAGCTTCGAGCTGTGCGTTCGCTTTGATGATTTTTGCGTCTTCGTTTGCTGTTGCAATAATCTGCTTTGCCTGAGCTTCTGCATCGGCAACCTTATTCTTTGAATATTCTTCGGTTTTAAGAACGAGAGCCCTTACCTTGTCTTCAGCAGTGGAAATGAGTGCTCTTGATTTTTCCTGAGCGCCGGTAACTGCATTAACAGCCTCGTCCTTTGCTTTGATAAGAATATTATTTCTGTCCGCAACGATTGCTCTTGCCTGAGTGATTTCGTTGGGAAGGTTGAGTCTTATATCCTCAATGGATCTCTTGATTGCGTTGGCGTCAACTGCAGTTTTGCTTGACAGAGGCACTTTTGAACCTGCTTCGAGAATATCTTCAATCTGGTCAAGTAAGTTTTCAATATTCATTTTATTTGTTCCTTTCTTTTATTCTGTTTATTATATCGTCACATACTTCTGACGGGACAAATCCGCTTATATCTCCTCCGAATTCGCATACCTGCTTTACAACGCTTGATGAGAGATACATATTCTCTGCATTTGCGGTAAGGAAAACGGTTTCGAGTTCGGGATTGAGTTTTTTGTTGGTCAGAGCCTGTTGGAATTCATATTCGAAATCCGAAACGGCTCGCAGACCCTTGACTACTGCACAAGCGCCCTTTTCCTTTGCGTATTCCGCAAGCAGACCGCTGTTGGTTTCAACCGTAACGTTGTCAACGTCCTTAAGACTGCGCCTGAGAAGCTCAACTCTTTCGTCAACGGTGAAATAGCCTTCGGGTTTATGATAATTTATCATAACAACAACTATTACCTTATCGAAGAGCTTTGCCGCGCGGTGAATAATATCAATATGCCCGATTGTTACCGGGTCAAAACTGCCCGGACAGATTGCGGTTTTCATATTATCCTTCCTTCCGGTAAACAGTTACTGCTGTTTTGCTGTATTTATAATCTTTTACTCTTACGAGACCGTTGTATTCGTCTTCCAGTTCTTCCCTGAACGGATGCTCGCAGATTACCGCACCGCCATCGGCAATGCAGCCGCCGATTTTTGAAAGCGCCTTCTGGAGAAGACCCGTTTCAAAGGGAGGGTCAAGAAATGCAATGTCGAATTTTTTATCGGTCATTGAAAGAAAAGCGATGGAATCGGTCTGAACAACGGTTGCAAACGCTTCAAGCTTTGTTTTTGCGAGATTTTCTTTAACGATTCTGATTGCATTTTTATCTGCATCAACAAAAACCGCGTGTTTTGCATCTCTGCTGAGAGCTTCAATTCCGAGCTGACCCGAGCCTGCAAACAAATCAAGAATTCTTCTGCCCTCAATTTCAAACTGAAATGCGCTGAAAACAGCTTCTTTGACTTTGTCGGTGGTGGGTCTTACGTCGTTGCCCTCGAGAGTTCTGAGGGTTGTACCCCTTGCTTTTCCGGTTATAACTCTCATAAATTAATCCTCCAAGGAGTATTATCAATCTATTATCGCATTATTTATAATTGAATGTCAAGTAAAATACATATATTTTTATAAATTTTTATTCGCCGTTTGTATTTTTGCCGTGAAATGCTTCAAAAACCGCCTTTGCGGCATTTTTGCTCATTCCCTTAACAGAGGCAAGGTCTTCCACACTTGCTTCTGAAACGGCTTTGACGGTTTTGAAATGCTTCATAAGTGCCTTGCATCTGCTTTCGCCTATGCCCTCAATGGAAGTGAGCGTTGATGAAAGCGATGCTTTTTTTCTTCTGCTGCGGTGATATTCGATTGAATATCGGTGTACCTCTTCCTGAATGGTTGAAACAAGGGTGAAAGCCGCACGTTTTGAGGTGAGCGAAAGCTCATCGCCCGAAAGTGCAATGGCACGGGTTTTGTGGTGAGAATCCTTGACCATACCGAAAAGGGGAATATCAAGATTATATTTTTCAAGAATGGGTCTGACCGCATTCACCTGACCGCTTCCGCCGTCAAGCAGGATAAGGTCCGGCAGCCTGCCAAAGCCTTCGCCGCTGTCTTTTTCTTCAAAATAGCGGAGAATTCTGCGCTCAATTACCTCTGCCATTGAGGCGTAGTCATCCTGACCCGTGAAGCCTTTGATTTTGAATCTGCGGTATGATTTTTTATAGGGCATACCGTCTTTGAAAACCACCATACCCGCAACGTTTTCGCTGCCTGCGGTATGCGAAATATCATATGATTCAATGAATTTGGGAGGAGATTTAAGCCCTAAAAGTGTTCCGAGTTCATCAAGTGCGGCGGTTGATTTGCCCGATTTGCCGAGATAAAGAGCGAGCTTCTGTGCGGCGTGTGAACGGCACATTTCCATAAGAGAATGCTGTTCGCCTCTCTGCGGAATAACAATATTGACCTTGCGTTTTGCAAGTGACGTAAGCCATTCGCCGAGCAATTCGCAGCCGTCAACCTCACCGTCGATTGCGATTCTCCGCGGCACAAAATCCCTCATTGAATAGTAGCTTCTCAGTAATTCGTGCCTTGCTTCGGGCATATCTTCGGGAGTATCTATTATAAAATGCTCGCTGTCATAAAGGCGCGAATCCTTGAAACGTAAAACGGAGAGGCAGGCTTTTGAATCCGAGCAGACTATTGCGAAAACGTCCTGTTCTTCAACCGAAGCTGCAACAACCTTCTGCTTTTCGGTAACTTTCCTGATTGCGTTTATTTTATCTCTGATTTTGGCGGCTTTTTCAAATTCAAGATTTTCCGCCGCCTGAGTCATTTTCTCCGTCAGAGCATCTATCGCCTTTCCCGAGCCGTTGATGATGAAATCAATCGCTTCGTCAACCGCCTGCGAGTGGGCTTCTTCACTCATTTTGCCTGCACACGGCGCCGCACACTGACCGATGAAATGGTTTAGACACGGACGGCTTTTGTTATAATCCCTCGGAAAAACCTTTGAGCATTGAGGAAGCATAAATATTTTTTTGGCAGTATCAATCGCGTTTGAAATGCCGTAGGAGTTTGTATAAGGACCGATGTATTCCGCGCCGTCATCGAGCCTTTGCTTGACGGCGGTGAAATTCTTCCAGCCGTTGCGTGTGATTTTGATATAGTGATAGCCCTTGTCATCCTTGAGAAGAATGTTGTATTTGGGGCTGTGCTGTTTGATAAGCGAGCATTCGAGAATGAGTGCTTCAAATTCGCTGTCGCAGAGAATATAGTCGAAATCCTCAACGTTTTCAACCATTCTGCGAACTTTTATCCAAAGATTATTCTGCGAGCCGAAGTAGGAGCTTACTCTGTTTTTGAGAGCTTTTGCCTTGCCCACGTAAATAATTTCGTTTTTTTTGTTTTTCATAAGATAGACTCCCGGAGTGAGCGGGAGGCTCATTGATTTTTTTCGAAGATAAGGCAGTCTTTCATTCACGGGAATCACCTCTTTTAAGTGAATAATGAAAAGTGAATAGTTAAGGAAGGGTCGCGCCCTTATCAATATATTATACAATTTTATAACAGTTTTATCAAGTATAAAAAAACTCTTGACAAGCCCGTATAATTCTGTTAAAATATAAAACCGCTGTGAAAGAACAGCAGGATTAAAACAAATTTTATCCTTGCCACGGATGCACCGTGGCCAAAGACCAGAAGGAGGTGCTTTAAGAATGTCAGCAAACATCAGCTATGAGACAATGATGGTTTTTTCAGTTGCCAACGGCGAAGAAGCTGTTCAGCCTCTCATGGAGAAATTCAAGGCTATGATCGAAGCTAACGGCACTCTTGAGAGCGTTGATGAATGGGGTAAGCGCAAGCTCGCATACCTTATCAACGACGAAGCAGAGGGTTACTACGTTCTCTTCAATTATCAGGCTGCTCCCGAATTTCCCGCAGAGCTTGACCGTATTGTAAAGATTACAGACGGCGTGCTTCGTTCACTCATTGTCAAGAAGAACTAAGGAGGTCGCAAAATGTTAAACAATGCCGTAATTATGGGCAGACTTGTTGCAGACCCCGAGCTTCGCACTACAGGAAGCGGAATTTCCGTATCATCGTTCACAGTAGCCGTTGACAGACGCTTTAACCGTCAGGGTGAAGACCGTCAGGCAGATTTCATTGATATCATTGCTTGGAGACAGACAGCAGAATTCGTCTGCAAATATTTCCGCAAGGGTTCAATGATTGCCGTTCAGGGCTCAATTCAGACAAGAATGTATGAGGATAAAAACGGTAACAAGCGCAAGGCTGTTGAAATCGTTGCCGATAACGCAAGCTTCTGCGGTTCAAAGGCAGAAAGCGGCACAGGCAACTATGGCAGAAACGATTCTGTTATGAACAGCCAGCCCGCTCCTTCCTACTCAACAGCAGACGAAGGCGATTTCAAAGAAATTCCCGAGGACGATCTTCCCTTCTGAGAAGATCTCCCATCAAACTGAAACTGAAAAGGAGGTTTA
>JAZSBC010000053.1:0-38003 GCA_045602245.1 Acutalibacteraceae bacterium
TGCAGAGGCTCTTCTCAACACCTCATTTGACTGGGAAGGCGTAAGAGAGCCCTATATCCTTGCAACCGAAAACGATGTTCTCAACGACATCGGTATGGTCTTTATGAAATTGCTCACCAACAGACCTGAGATGTTCGCCGATGACCGTACTCACTGGAGCGCAGACGCTGTCAAGAGAGTTACAGGCTATGACATCGAAGGCAAGGCTAAGGATGCAGGCGGATTTATCCACCTTATCAACTCAGGCGCTTGCTGCCTTGACGCTTGCGGCGAAGTTAAGGATGAAAACGGCAACGGCATCATGAAAGAATGGTATAACGTTACCGAAGAAGATGCAGATAAGATTCTTGAGGCAACAACCTGGAACGCAGCCGATAACGGCTACTTCAGAGGCGGCGGATATTCATCACGTTTCCTTACCAGAGCAGAAATGCCCGCAACAATGATTCGTCTTAACCTTGTTAAGGGTCTCGGCCCCGTTCTTCAGATTGTTGAAGGCTGGACAGTTAACCTTCCCGACGAAGTTTCGGATATTATCTGGAAGAGAACAGACTACACATGGCCCTGCACATGGTTCGCACCCAGATGCACAGGCGAAGGCGCATTCAAGAGCGCTTATGACCTTATGAATAACTGGGGCGCAAATCACGGCGCCATCTCATACGGCCACATCGGCGCTGATATCATCACAATGGCATCAATGCTCCGCATTCCCGTTGCTCTCCACAACGTTCCCGACGAAAAGATTTTCCGTCCCGCTTGCTGGGGTGCATTCGGCACAAAGGACCTTGAAGGCGCAGACTTCAGAGCTTGCGAAAACTACGGTCCCCTTTATAAATAATTGATAAAACAGAAGGACAGCCTGAGGGCTGTCCTTTTTGTATGAATTGCCCGAAAAAAAGGAGCTGTTTCAAACAGCTCCTTGGTTTTTATCAGAATGTTTTGACAAGCTCTTTAAGGTATTCCTTGAAGCCTTCGCCGATTTCATCGTGGTCGAGGGCGATTTCAACGTTTGCCTTCATAATGCCGAGCTTGTTGCCCATATCGTAGCGCTTGCCGTCAAAATCATAAGCAAGAAGCTTGCCTGCCTGACCAAGCTCTGTGAAAACATCTGTAAGATAAAATTCCTTGCCTTCGGGAGTTGCGGCAAGACCTTTTTCAATCAGTTCAAAGGTTTCGGGGGGCATAACGAGTCTGCCGAGAATTGCGTAGAGCGAAAGAATCTGGTCGTCGGTGGGCTTTTCAATGATTTTTGAACAGCTCATAACCTTTTCTTCGCCATCAACGGGAGCAACGTCGAGCGTGCAGTAGAGCTTGATGAGTTCTTCGGGTACTTCGTTAACGCCTACAACACCCTTGCCGTATTTTTCATAGCAGCGTGCAAGCTGTGCGGTAACGGGGTCTTCCGAAATAATAACGTCGTCGCCGTAAAGCACTGCGAAAGGCTCGTTGCCTACGAATGATTTGCCGCAGAGAAGTGCGTGAGCAAGACCTTTTGTTTCTTTCTGGCGGATGAAGTATATGTTTGCAAGGTTTGCAACCGCTTTAACGTCTTCATAGAGTTTTTCTTTTGAAGCAACGCCCTTAAGACCTGCTTCAAGCTCAAATGAATGGTCAAAATGGTCTTCGATAGCACCCTTGCCTCTGTTTGTGATGATAAGAATATCTTCGATGCCTGCCGCAACAGCTTCTTCAACGATATACTGGATTGCGGGCTTGTCAACGATGTTGAGCATTTCCTTGGGAACTGATTTTGAAGCGGGGAGAACTCGTGTGCCGAGACCTGCCGCAGGGATAATCGCTTTTCTGACTTTCATAAAATTACCTCCGATTTATAATAAATCTTTAATCATATTTGCTGCCATACTGAGTAAATTCGGCAAAATCCTCTGACCGTAGAAACACGCAAGGAATGCGAAGAATGAAAGACCGCCTTTTCTTGCAATCAATGCTCTTCTTACGGGTTCGTCGTGAGATTCTTCGTTTATCTTAACCAGATCTTCCGAAGCCTTTTTATAATACAGCTTATCTGCAGCAAGGGCGCTTGCAAGAGCAAGAGCTGACAGAGAGCCGAAATAAATCAGGCTCGGTTTCCAGGTCTTTTTGATATATTCCGTCTGCATAGCCGCTACCTTGCCTGATATTGCCATCAGTTCATCTTCGGTTGCGTTTCCGTCGGCATTCGCCTTGTAAAATTCTTCGTATGCGGCGGTGGTGGCGGAATTGAATTCTTCAAAAGAATTAAGAATTGCGTTTACCTGACCCGAAGTCAGAACGGCAACCGTTGTGAACGCAACGAGAAAGAAAATTCCCGCTTTATAAAGCTTTCTGTAGAAAAACCAACCCGGGCTGAGGAAAAATGCCGCAAAGTTGAAGCTGAGTTTCTTTCCGTTTGCAAATTTCTTGAATTTTTTCAGGTATCTTTTTGCGCTTGTGCGTGTGTACAGCGCAAGGTCGCCTGCCGTATTTTCGCCGATTTTGTCATCAAGCTTGATATCGGTGCCTGCGATATAGGGGTTGCTGCCGAAAAATGCGGTTGAAGTTGCGTTCGTATCAATATTCAGCGGTGCGCCGCACTGATTGCAGTGAATTGCATCGTCCGAATTTTCTTTTCCGCAGAATTTGCATTTTTTATCGGTTTTTTCACTTTGCTTGTTTTCACCGAAAAACGCGCCGCAGTTGCCGCAATTCGGAATATCTGCAGGATTTTCGCTGCCGCAAACGTGACAGATTCTTACATCGCCGTCAGTTGACGTTTCGGTTTCTTCGGGTGCGGACGCTTCTTCTTTTCCCCATACGTAGCCCGATTCGTGGAGGGCATCGTTTGCGCACCTGCCGTTTTCAGCCCAGCATTCTCTGTGATGAGGCGTTGCACATTCGGGGCAGACAACGATATCGTCGCCGTCCTTAAAAGCCTTTCCACAGACGGGGCAGGTCTGATTGTTATAATTCACGTGATATCTCCTTTTCGCATAATTCTACAGCTTATATTTTACCTAATAAATGTTAAAATTTCAATTCTTAATTAAAAAATATTTTATTTTCTTTACATTCTTGTTTTTTTTGTTATAATATATTATGAAAAATTATGTATCAGGAGATTAATATGGTTCAGTTTGAAGAATTAAGACTCTCTCTTCTCGATTATGAAGAAAAACTCAAACAGCTTCGTGAGGCACTCGGCCTTGACGATATGATTGCTGAAATAGAAACACTTGAGGCTCAGACCGCAGAGGAAGGCTTCTGGAATGACCTTGCAAATTCGCAGAAGGTTCAGCAGAGAATCAGCCAGCTCAAAAACAAGGTCGGAGCATATAATGCGCTTGAGAATGAGTTCAACGATACTCTTGTTCTTATTGAGCTTTCAAATGAGGAAGAAGACCTCGATATGTTTGATGAATGCAAGGCAGGCGTTGACAGCTTTGTTTCAAAGCTCGATGCAATGACCCTCAGCACCCTGCTTTCAGGTGAATACGACGGCAAGAACGCCATTCTCACTTTCCACGCAGGTGCAGGCGGTACCGAAGCTCAGGACTGGAACCAGATGCTTGTGAGAATGTATCAGCACTGGGGCGAAAAGCACGGCTTCAAGGTGAGTATGCTTGACTTCCTTGACGGCGACGAAGCAGGCCTCAAGTCTGCGGTTCTTCTTGTTGAAGGCGAAAATGCTTACGCCTATCTCAAGGGCGAGCTGGGAGTTCACCGCCTCGTGCGTGTTTCACCCTTCGATTCATCGGGCAGAAGACACACTTCGTTTGCTTCGCTTGAAGTTATGCCCGAAATCGACGATACCGTTGAGGTTGAAATTAATCCCGACGACCTGAGAATCGACTATTACCGTTCGAGCGGTGCAGGCGGTCAGAAGGTTAACAAAACTTCATCGGCTGTCCGTATCACCCATATTCCCACGGGCATTGTGTGTGCCTGCCAGGTAGAGGGAAGCCAGCATCAGAACAAGGACGTTGCAATGAAGATGCTCAAATCAAAGCTTATTGAGATTAAGGAAAGAGAACATCTTGATAAGATTGACGATATCAAGGGCGAACAGAGAGAAATCGCTTGGGGAAGCCAGATACGTTCATATGTATTTATGCCCTATACTCTCGCAAAAGACCACAGAACAGGCTTTGAAGCGGGTAACATAAACGCAGTTATGGACGGCGATATCGACGGCTTCATCAATGCATATCTCAAAATGGAATCGTTGAAGGATAATGCATAATTAAGTGAAAAGTTTCGGATAGGCTCCGCTTTTCAATTCGGAATGCGGAATGCGTAATTCGGAATTAAGGACGGGTTTCACCCGTACCCATTATATTTTGGGTGTGGGCTTTGCCCCCCTTAACTATTCACTTTTCACTATTCACTGATAAAGGATGTGAAAGCGTGAAACTGATTGATATTTCAAGAAAATTTTTCGGCGGAGATGTTTATCCCGGCGACCCTGAACCCGTTTCGGAGCAGATTTGCGAAATCGGAACGGAATCGGATTGCAATCTTTCCGTTATTCACGCCTGCGTACACAACGCAACCCACGTTGATGCTCCGCTCCATTTTCTCCGTAACGGAGAACCTATAGAAAACCTGCCGATTGAAAATTTCATCGGTCCGTGTACCGTTATTCAGGTGCCGTCGGGCGTGATAACGGGCGAATACGTTGACCGCCATTTTCCGCATAAATGCGAACGCCTGCTTATCAAAGGCGGCGGAAGAGCGTTCTTTATGGATTCTTCTGCGCAGGAGCTTGCGGACAGAGGTCTGATTCTTATCGGCACGGATTCGCTTTCGGTTGGCTGCAAGGGCAATCAGACGGGGCCGCACAAAGCTTTTTTGCAGAATAACGTTGCGGTGCTTGAGGGACTTGACCTTTCGCAGGTCAAACCCGGCAACTATTTTCTTTTTGCTCCTCCCGTGTGCTATAACGGGCTTGAAGGAGCGCCGGCGAGAGCCGTTCTTATTGAAGATTATATTTTTTGGTCCGGAAGAAATGCTTAATGCACTCTGAAAGAGGTGTGAAATGAAGCGATTATTTGATTTTACGGTGAGCCTTGTGCTTATCATTATGCTTCTCCCGATATTTGCTCTAATAGGCATTATCATTGCCATTGACGCAGGCAGCCCCGTTATCTACAAGCAATACCGTGTCGGCAAGGATAATAAGCTTTTCTATATCTATAAATTCCGCACTATGAAAAACAACACCCGCCTTGCGGCAACAAAAGACCTGACCGAGGCGGACAGCGTAATTACCAAAAGCGGCAAAATTCTTCGCAAAACGAGCCTCGATGAATTGCCTCAGCTTTTCAACGTGCTCAGGGGAGATATGAGTTTTGTCGGCCCCAGACCTCTTATTCCCGAGGAGAAAGAAATCAGGGTTCTCCGCAAGAAATACGGAATTTATTCCGTAAGACCGGGTATCACGGGCTGGGCGCAGGTCAACGGCAGGGATATGCTCGGGGATAAAGAAAAAGCCCTGTTTGACAAGGAATACATTGACAAACAGAGCATTGCTTTTGATATTAAGATAATGTTTAAAACGGTTATGGTTGTTCTCAGGCACGAAAACATTGCTGAGGGAAGTGAACCCGATAACCGCCACAATTCAGGCAACGCCTAAATATTCTTCAAGGCACTGACCGCTTGCTTTCATTTCCTTCGCAGCTTCAACGCCTACATAGCGCCAATGCCAGGGTTCGTAAATAATTTTCGTGATATCCTGCTTATCTTCGGGATAGCGGAGAATGAAGCCGTAGTCGGCGGCGTTTTCGCTCAGCCATTCGAATTCCTCGCTGTTCTCAAAGCTTTCATAGAGGCTGCAAATATCCATTGCAAGCCCTGCGTTATGTTCGCTTGTGCCGGGAGGAAGGATGATGGTTGCCGCCATCTGAGTGGCTTCGGTTTTGCTGTAGCCCTCATCCACGTATTTCTGAATTTTGTTTTCAAAGTTTCGCGTCTGCCTTTCAACGGAGCGGTAGCCCGAAACGGGAGTCAGCTCAATGCCGTCTTCAAGCGCAGCCTGATACATCTTGTTATAGTGAGGCGCAACGCGGTAATCGAGCTTAAGGCTGTCAGGGTCATCGGTTATGCAGGGCGCAAGCTCGGGTTTGTATCCGTCGGGCAGAATATAATCTCTGTTAACAAGGATAAGATTCCAGTCGCTTTTATCCATATCAGCATAAGCCGGTCTGAAACCTGCGTAGGCATAGGCGTAATCGTCAACAATCACTGCAGGTTTTGCCGTTGAAGGCTCGGTCTGCGGCGAAGTTGTTGTTTCGTCTTTGCTGAAGATATCAAAAATAGATTTTTTCGTTTCCTTTTCCGTGACGGCGGCAGACGTTGTTGTTTCATCTTTGCCGAAGATGTCGGAAATCGGATTTGTCTCCTCTTCAGTGCTGACAGCGGAGGCTGTTGTGCCGTCACCCTCGGGTGTAGGCTTTGATTTGCCCGCAACGGAAACAACGCCGATGATTATCAGCGCAACGGCAAGCACGCCGAGTATTACCAAAGTTACTGTTTTTTTCATAATTCAATCACCGCATCTATTGTAAACCCAAAAATTATGAATGTCAAATGAAAATGATATTGTTTATATAAAATTAACATCAGGGGAAAACCCGTGAAAGGAGTGTTTGTTTTGAAAGCAAACGAAAGTGTAAAAAACTATGAATCAACGCGCCGTATGTATGCAAACTATGCGGCGAGAAGCATCAAGAAGGTGTGTAAGGAAATCGGTCCCCGATTCTCAGGCACCGAGGCAGAGAAAAAGGGTATTGAATATATGGCGGAGGATATGAAAACCTGCTGCAGCGACGTTAAAATCGATTCCTATACAGTCCATCCCAAGGCATTCCTTGGCTGGATTCCTCTTTCGGTTGTGCTTATGACAGTTTCCTGCGTACTGTTCTTTGTTGCTCAGTTTTGTGCGATTGTTCCTCTTCTTTACGGATCACTTGCGCTTACGCTGATCTGTCTTTTCTTTATCGTAACCGAATTTCTTTTTTATCAGGAAACACTCGATCCGTTTCTTCCCAAAAAGACCTCGCATAATGCTTACGGCATAAGAAAGCCCACCGGCGAAGTTAAAAGACGCATCATCTTCTGCGGTCACGCCGATTCATCAATGGAATGGCGTTTCACCTATTGGGGCGGCCCCAAGCTCATCACATTTGTTATCGGCGGAAGCCTTGTGGGTATTATAACGGCGCTCGTTTTCGGAATAATCGCAGTTGTTAAAACCGCAATCAATCCCGAGTTTATCAACTCAATCGTGCTTGATATATTCAGCTATATTCTTTTTGCTTTTGACGTACTTTTCCTTACTGCATCTCTTTTCTATGATAAAAAGCGTGTTGTTGAGGGCGCAAACGATAACCTTACGGGCTGCTTTGCTTCAATCGGCGTGCTTAAATTCCTTGAAGATAACGGAATTCAGCTTGAAAACACCGAGGTCGTTGCTCTTTGCACGGGTTCGGAAGAAATCGGTCTGAGAGGCACAAAGGACTTCTGCAAAAAACACGGCGAAGAATTCAAGGATGTTGAAACCGTTTTCATTGCACTTGACACTCTTCGCGATTTCGACCATATGGCAGTTTACCACAGGGATATGACAGGTCTTGTCAAAAATGATGCCGAGGTCTGCAAGCTTATCAAGGAAGGCGCAAAAAACGCAGGTTACGACGTGCCTTATAAAACAGTATTTCTCGGCGCATCAGATGCTGCTGCCGCAACAAAAGGCGGAATGAAAGCAGGCGCATTTGCCGCTATGGATCCTGCCCCCGCACGCTATTACCACACAAGACTCGATACTCACGAGAATCTTGACCTCAAAACAATCGAGGCAAGCCTCGATATCTGCCTTGAAACCCTTTTCCTCTATGATGAGAAAGGTCTTAACGTATAATTGTTAGGCAATTTACACAAACGGATGCAGCTGATTTCTTCCACTTTCAACAAAAATTTTTATTTCACAAAATTTGGCTGTATTTTGTTTGCCAATATGATATAATACAATATATTAGTATCTTATAAATTCGCAAAAAGCGGTTTTGCTTGCGAAAGGAGATTAAACGTATGAACAAAAAAATATTATCGGCAATCAGCATACTTCTTGTATTTTCAATGGTAGTTGTATTGTTCGCGGGCTGCGACAGCTCAGCCGACACAGAAACAACAACCGAGGTAACATACACAGCTGAAGTGATCCCCACAGACATCACAACGATGATCGACGATGAAAGCAACGTTTATACTGACACAAAGTATACTCCCGAACAGCTTGAAGCAAACACAGACAAAATCTTTGAATACGTCAACAAAAAGATGAGCGAACTCAGCGACGACTACGCAAAGGTTAAGATGATCCAGAGCAAGGGCATCGGCGAATCAAAAAAAGCTGTTGAACTGACCGAAGAAGAGGTTGCAAAGCTCTATCAGCTTGCCAAGGAAGCCGTTGATTCATCAACAGCAGAATTCGAAAGCAGAACAGAAGCTGCAAACGAGAAGATCGAATCGGCAGAAAAGAAAATTGCCAAGGCAGAAGAGGATATCAAGAAAACAGAAGAAGCTCTTGCAAAGGCTGAAGCTGCAAAGAAAGAAAAGAAAATCAAAGAGTTGAAAGCTGAGCTTGAAACCAACAAGAAGACTCTTGAATACGGTCAGATTGCAAAGGCAGCTGCAGAATATGAACTTGTTAAGATTGATGCAGATAAAAAAGCTGCAGAAGCATTCAACGGCAAAAACTTAGAAGTTCTCACTCCTGACCAGTATGATATGGTTTGTGCTTTCGTTTCATCTCAGGAAGGCTACATAATCACAAGAAGACTTGACGGCACATATTTCTTCAAGAGATATGAAAATATCCCCATGTGCGAAAACGAATATATCGAAGCATCAATCAAGACTCTTGACAGCTATATGCTCCACGCTGACGGCTTTGAAACCGCAGAAGGCGTTAAGGTTGCAGATTACATTCCCTGCGCAGGCAAGGATTATGTTTTCGCACTTACACGTGAAGACGTTAAGAGCGCAACCTGCGTTGATAACGAAGGTCAGAGAGAAATCATCCTTACTCTTAAGGGTCACGAATTCTCAGATGAAATCGAGCAGAGCATTGTTGAAAAGGCATACAACATCGAAACCGTAAGGAATGCTGAAATTCTTGTAATTGAAGAGGAAATCGGCGAAGCAAACGACAAGGTTGACGAAGCAAACAAGAAGATAGAAGCTGCAGAAAAGGCTCTCACAAAGGCTGATAAGAAGAAGGATGCAGCAGCTGTTGAGAAGGCAAAGGCTGATAAAGCAGCAGCAGAAGCTGAAAAGGCAGCAGCAGAAAAAGTTAAGGCAGCTGCAGAAAAGAAGAAGCTTGATGCTCTTACCCTCAAGTCAATCGACAAAAACGTTGATGATATTATGAAGGAATTTGAGAGCGCAAACGCTTATCTTTCAGCAGAAAAGCCCGTTATCAAGTATAAGGATTGCCAGATCATCATCAGAATCAACCTTGAGAAAGATGAAATCCACACAATCGAATACAAGAAGGGCGTTGACGTTTCAACAAACGTTACAGGTCAGGGTACACTCGCTGACGTTGGTAAAGTTCCCGTTAACTTCAACTACAACAGCACGGTTACATACAACATTGAAAGACCCGTTGAAGAAACAACAACAGCAGCATAACATTAAAAATGTTCAGGCTTGTGCAAAACCGCACAAGCCTGATTTTTTATCTGTATTTGCAAACAAAAAAACCGCCCGAAGGCGGTTTTTGTTATTTCTGCTGTTTTCTGACGTCGCCGCAGCAGTTTTTATATTTCTTTCCGCTGCCGCAGGGACAAGGATCGTTGGGGCGGACCTTTTCTTTTTTTCTGACGGGCTGTTTTTTATCGGTTCCGTCGCTTGAACCGCTTGTTGCGGTTATTTTTGCGGTCTGTTCACGCTTTGTTTCTTCCTGGCTCTTGACAACAACGGTGAAAATCTGCCTTACGGTATCTTCGCGAATTGCTTCAATCATTCCGTCAAACATTTCAGAACCGATGTTTCTGTATGCAATAACGGGGTCTGTCTGACCGTAGGCACGAAGACCGATGCCTCTGCGAAGCTGGTCCATAGCGTCGATATGGTCCATCCACTGTCTGTCAACGTTGCGCAGAAGAACCATCTTTTCAATCTCGCGCATAAGGGGTTCGCCGTTTTCGGCTTCGCCGAAGCGCACTTCACGCTCTGCGTATTTCTCGTCTGCTCTTTCAAGAAGAAGCTCTCTTGCTTTTTCTTTATCGAAGCTGTCGCTGAAGTCATCGTCTTCAATGAGCCAGCCCTTGAATTTGTTCTTAAGACCCTCAACGTTCCATTCGTTTTTGGGAAGACTGTCTGAACAGAAGAAATCAACGGCGTCGTTGATGCAGTCGGTGACCATCTTTGTGATAACGGGCTTGAGCTCTTCACCGTCAAGCACCTGATTTCGCTGGGTATAAATAAGTTCTCTCTGACGGTTCATAACGTCGTCGTACTGAAGAACGCTCTTTCTTATTGCAAAGTTTCTGCCTTCAATCTTCTTCTGTGCGTTTTCGATTGAGCTTGTTACCATCTTTGCTTCAATGGGCGTATCATCAGGAGTTTTGAGGGTGTTCATAATGCCCGTAAGTCTTTCACCGCCGAAAAGACGCATAAGGTCATCTTCAAGCGAAAGGAAGAATCGGCTTGCGCCGGGGTCGCCCTGACGGCCTGCACGGCCTCGGAGCTGGTTATCAATACGCCTTGATTCGTGGCGCTCCGTGCCGATAATGCAAAGACCGCCTGCTTCGCGTACCTTTGCCGCCTCGGGTGCAATCTGTTCATCGTATTTCTTTTCAAGCGCCGCATATTCGGCTCTTGCGCTGAGGATTTCTTCGTTATCGGTTTCGGCAAAGCCCGTTGCCTCTGCAATAAGTTCTTCCGAATATCCCTTTTTGCGAAGCTCCGATTTTGCAAGATACTCGGAGTTACCGCCGAGCTTGATATCGGTACCTCGGCCGGCCATATTGGTTGCGATTGTTACGGCATAGGGCTTACCTGCCTGAGCAACGATTTCGGCTTCCTTTTCGTGATGCTTTGCGTTGAGAACTTCGTGCTTGATGCCCTTTCTCTTAAGAAGTGCGCTGAGAAGCTCCGATTTTTCAATCGAAACGGTACCTACAAGCACGGGCTGTCCCTTTTCGTGGCATTCCTCAATAGTCTGAATAACGGCATCGTACTTTGCCTTTTCGTTCTTATAAACAACGTCGGGCATATCTTTTCTTATCATCGGCTTGTTGGTGGGGATTTCGATAACGTCGAGGTTATAAATCTGGTTGAATTCGGTTTCCTCGGTCATCGCCGTACCCGTCATACCCGAAAGCTTTTTATAAAGTCTGAAGTAATTCTGGAAAGTGATTGTTGCAAGGGTTTTGCTCTCGTGTTCAACGTTAACGTTTTCCTTGGCTTCAATCGCCTGATGCAGACCTTCGTTATAGCGTCTGCCCTGCATAATTCTGCCGGTGAATTCGTCAACGATAAGAACCTGATTATCTTTAACAACGTAGTCAACGTCGCGGCGCATAACGCCGTTTGCCTTGATTGCCTGATTGATATGGTGCTGAATGGTCATATTATCGGCATCCATAAGGTTTTCTATGTTGAAGAAAGCCTCCGCCTTGGCAACGCCGCTTTTGGTAAGGGTTGCGGTTTTTGCCTTTTCGTCAACAACGTAATCGCATTCGTCGTCAACAAGGTCTTCAATGTTTTCTTTGGAGTTGACTTCCTTGATTCTTACGCACTTGAGCATTGAAGCAAAACGGTCAGCCATTTTATAAAGGTCGGTTGATTTTTCGCCTCTGCCCGAAATGATAAGAGGGGTTCTTGCTTCGTCGATAAGAATGGAGTCAACTTCGTCAACAACGGCAAAGTTATGACCTCTCTGAACCTTATGTTCCTTATAAACAACCATATTGTCACGAAGATAGTCGAAGCCCATTTCGTTGTTTGTGCCGTAAGTGATATCTGCGGCATAGGCTTCTTTTCTCTCGGGATTTTCTTTTTCGTGAATGATAAGACCGACGGTAAGACCCATAAAACGGTAAACCTTGCCCATCCACTCGCTGTCACGGCGTGCAAGATAATCGTTAACGGTAACGATATGAACGCCGTCGCCCGAAAGTGCGTTAAGATATGCAGGCAGGGTCGCAACAAGGGTTTTACCTTCACCCGTTCTCATTTCGGCAATTCTGCCCTGATGCAGAATAATGCCGCCGATAATCTGAACGGGGAAATGCTTAAGACCGAGCACACGCCACGAAGCCTCACGGCAGGCGGCAAATGCTTCGGGGAGAATATCGTCAAGCGTTTCGCCGTTTGCAAGCCTTTTTTTGAATTCGGGAGTTTTTGCCTGAAGCTGTTCATCGGTAAGCTTTGAATATTCATCTTCAAGCCCGAGAACTTTATCGCAAAGCGGACGGATACGCTTAATTTCCTTTTTGGAATAGTCGCCGAAAATCTTGGTTAAAAAACCCATTTTGAATCACCTCATAGGTATTTTATTTTTTTGTAAGTGAAAAGTTAAAAGTGAAGAGTGAAAAGTTTCGGAAGGGCTTTGCCCTTACCCGAATATAATAAGCGTCGCAGACCCTTGACTGTTCACTTTTCATTATTCACTATTCACTTGAAAATTTCAGTTCTTTATGATAGAATTTTATCAGAAACAAATTAAGGAGTGTGCGTTATGCCGAAAAGAAACGATTATATTTCATGGGACGAATATTTTATGGGTATTGCTCTTCTTTCAGCACGCAGAAGCAAGGACCCGAGCACTCAGGTCGGCGCCTGCATAGTCAACAGCCGCAACAAAATTATGTCCGTTGGTTACAACGGTTTCCCTCAGGGCTGCAGCGATGACGATTTCCCCTGGGAACGTTCGGGCGATGAGTTCGATACCAAATATCCCTACGTCTGCCATGCGGAGCTTAACGCCATTCTCAACAGCGGCGGCTCAAGCCTTGAAGGCTGCAAGATTTACGTTGCTCTTTTCCCCTGCAACGAATGCGCAAAAGCTATTATCCAGTGCGGAATAAAAGAGGTTTATTATCTTTCCGATAAATATGCGGAAACCGTCGGCGTAAGAGCGTCAAAAAGAATGTTTGACAGCGCAGGAGTGAAATATATTCAGCTTAACCCTGCAAGCGAAGAACTTCTGATTGATTTCAGAAAAGAGAATATCTGATTTAATCTGTCATCCTGAGCGAGGGCTCAGGATGATTTTTTTCAGAATGTATAAACAACCGAACCTGCTGTTTTGCCGTCTGCGGTGAGAGCGCGAACGCTCATAACGCTTGAATTATCAAGCCATACAAAGCCTGCGCTTTCGGCAAAAAGCATCGGGTCTGTATAAGTTACGGGTTCAGCCGAGCCGTCAACGGTGCAGTATGTGATGCTCTGAACGGGAGTGCCGTTTGCGTTGGGTTCGCCGTATGAAGCGAAAACAGCTTTTTTGCCGTCGGGGCTGATTGCGAAAATATCAGCTGATTCAATATTAATGCCTTTAAGAGTCTGTGATGCGCCTGTGTGAAGGTCAGTCATCACAAGGCTCTTTTTGTTTATAAGACAGTTGCCGTCCTGAAGATAATCGGTCTCCCAATCGCCCTCAAACTGTGCAAGCTCTCTGTTTGTTTTGCCGTCGCTGACGATATTCGCAAAGCCGTTGCCGTTTTTCTTGAGGAAGTGCATACCGTGTTCATCGTTTATGAACCATGTTCCGAGAATATCTTCAGCAACAACGGTGGGTCTGTATGCGTTTGAAAGCACCATAACGTCGGCTCTTTTGCCCATGTCGTCTTCGTTATAATATCTTGACGAAAGGAAGTATTTTCCGTTGCCGAGATTTCCGATAATTTCATCGGTAAGAATTGTCCAGTCCTGACGGAAAGTTCCGTTTTTATCAATAAGCCTTGTGTTGTTTGAAACGTAGGTTGATGCAGTGCCTTTTGCAAGGTCGAAATTATAGATTTCGGAATAGAGCTTATCTGCTTTATAAAAATTATCCTTGTTGAAATCGGCAAGAAGAAGATATCCTCCGCCGTAGCCTGCAGGCTTCATTGTAAGCTTCACAAAAGCATAGGGATAAACCTTGACGTTTGCGTCCGTATCGGATGTGAAAACGCCGTAACCGCATACTTTGCCGTCTTTTTCAATATAATTTACCGTAACGGGGATTGAGATTCGGCTTGCGGTGATTTTGGTTTTGATCTGTTTGGGGGCAAGAGTGCTTGCGGTAAACTGACCGCCTGAGTATTCATAAAAATTGATTTTTCCGTCAAGAGTTGCGGTGTAATAAACGTTATCAAAATCGGTGGGGAGATAAACCTCGCCGTTTGTGCCTTTTACGGAAAGCGCGGTGCTTGCTGAATAAGCGCTTTTATCAAATTCAAAGTTTACGGGTTCGGGGTCTTTGATTTCGGGCGAAACGGGTTTGTCCTTGCCGAGCGAAACAACAAAAACGATGCCCGAAACAGCCATAACCACTGCCATAACAATGCACAATATTACAGGAACTTTGTTTTTCATAATAAACTCCTTTTACAGTTCAATTTCAAGCTCAACGGGACAGTGGTCCGAGCCAAAGATTTCGTTATGAATTTTTGCGTCTTTCATTTTTTCTTTGAGCTTTTCGGATACAACAAAATAGTCAATTCTCCATCCCGCATTCTTTGCCCTTGCGGAGAAGCGGTACGACCACCAGCTGTATGCCCCCTCAAGGTCGGGGTAAAAATATCTGAAAGAATCAACAAAACCGCTTTCAAGAAGCTGAGTGAACTTTCCTCTTTCCTCATCGGTGAAACCGGGATTCCTGCGGTTGGTTTTGGGGTTCTTAAGGTCGATTTCGTTGTGAGCAACGTTGAGGTCGCCGCAGAATATGACGGGCTTCTTTTTATCAAGCTCACAAACGTAATTTCTGAAAGCGTCTTCCCATTCCATACGGTAATCGAGCCTTACGAGGCCGTCGCGCGCATTGGGAACGTAGACCGTTATGAAATAGTAATTTTCGAATTCAAGGGTGATAACCCTGCCCTCCGTATCGTGTTCGGGGATTGAAAGACCGTATGAAACCGAGAGAGGCTCTTCCTTGGTAAAAATCGCCGTACCCGAATATCCCTTTTTCTCGGCGTAGCACCAATACTGTTTGTAGCCGTCAAGCAGAAGCTCAGCCTGACCCTCCTGCATTTTTGTTTCCTGCAGGCAGAAAATATCAGCATCAAGAGAATTGAAACTTTCGTAAAAATCCTTCTGAAGGCAGGCTCTTATTCCGTTAACGTTCCAGGAAACAAATTTTTTGATTGCCATACCGCACAATCCTCCATTGTATATATAGAGCATTATAACATAAAATATTAATTCTGTCACCATTAAATATTAATAATATGTAAATATTATTCACTGCCCCAAATTTTTGTCGGCGGTAATTTCACTTAACACTTGACAAAAACGCAATTATGGAGTATTTTTATAATAAGAAATGTGCGGTTTGCACACAAAACAAAAACATATTTTTCAGGAGGAAACACCATGAAAAAACTTCTCGCAGTTCTTCTTGCAGCTTCAATGCTTCTTGCATTCGCAGCTTGCGGCAAAGGCGACGACACAACAGCTGATGAAACAACAACAGCTCCCGTTGAATCAGTAGAAGACATTTTTGCAGACCCCGAAACAGAGGCTCCCGTTGAAGGCGAAAGCGCAACAGCAGCTCCCGCAGCAGATATGGATAAGGCAGCTTTCGTAGCATTCCTTAACGCAGAAACAGCTAAGGCAGCTAAGGGTTCATACAAGTACAACAGAACCTGCACTTACACAGACCCCATCGACGTTGGCGATTCTACAGAAGCTCTCAACAAGGTTATCAAGATGGTTGATAAGAATTCAGACCTCAGCTCAGTTGTAGGCGGATTCCTCGGTATCGGCACAAAGAAGGGTTCATTCCCCAAAGAGAAGCCCGATGAAGATTACCTTCTTAAGGCAACAAGCCTCAAGGAATCAGATCTTCAGAACTTCAAGGCTGAAAACGGCGTTTACACCTTCACTCTTGCAAACGCTGCTAACCCCAAGAAGACAGGCGCAACTCCTATTCACAGATTCACAAACGACTTCATCACTCATGAAGAAGTTGATTCAAGCATCAAAGATACAGCAGGCAGCCTTATCACTCTCAACAGCACAGACGTAGACTACACCAACATCAAGGTTAAGGTTACAGTTGTTGACGGTAAGATTTCAGCAATCGCTTATCAGTATGACTTCGCTGCAACTCTTCAGGTTAAGATCCTTGTTGGTAACGTTGACGGCGACGGCGCTGCAAAGACAACAGGTCAGTTCACAGAAATCAAATATTAATTTTCAAAAAGAGATGCACCGCTTCGGCGGTGCATTTTTTATTGTGAAACATCTTGTCAAAACTTTAGCGGTGTGATATATTAAAATCAATCCATCCGAAAGGAGTTTTTACAATGATTAAAATCACGTTTATGGGTGCAGGCAGCACCGTTTTTGCACGAAACGTTCTGGGTGACTGTATGTGTACCCCCGCTCTTTGTGACAGTGTTATTGCTCTTTATGACATTGACGAAGAAAGACTTGAGGACAGCTACATCATTCTCTCCGCAATGAACAAAAACGTTAACGAAGGCAGAGCAAAAATCGAAAAATATTGCGGTGTTGAAAACAGAAAAGACGCTCTCAGGGGCGCAACTTTTGTTGTTAACGCAATTCAGGTCGGTCTTTATGACCCCTGCACAATCATCGACTTTGAAGTCCCCAAAAAATACGGTCTTCGCCAGACCATTGCCGATACCCTCGGAATCGGCGGCATCATGAGAGGTCTTCGCACAATTCCCGTTCTCAAGGATTTCGCCGATGATATGGAAGAAGTCTGCCCCGATGCGTGGTTCCTTAACTATACCAACCCCATGGCTATTCTTTCAGGCTATATGCAGAGATACACAAAAATCAAAACAATCGGTCTTTGCCACAGCGTTCAGAGCTGTTCAAGGGATTTGCTTAACAGCCTCGGAATGGAAGATAAGCTTGAGGGCAGAAAAGAGCTTATCGCAGGCATTAATCATATGGGCTGGCTTCTTGAAATTGAAGATAAAGACGGCAACGACCTCTATCCCGAAATCCGCAGAAGAGCCGCCGAGAAAAATGCCAACGAAAAGCACAGTGATATGGTCAGATTCGAATATATCAAAAACTTCGGCTATTACTGCACCGAATCCAGCGAACATAATTCAGAATACAACTGCTTCTATATCAAGTCAAAATATCCCGAGCTTATCGAAAGATACAATATTCCTCTTGACGAATATCCGCGCCGCTGCGTGAATCAGATTGCAGGCTGGAAAGCGGAGAAAGAAAGAATCCTCGATAACGGTCAGATTACTCACGAGCGTTCGGGCGAATACGCTTCATATATTATGGAATCAATCGTTACGGGCAACCCCTATAAAATCGGCGGCAACGTGCTTAATACGGGTCTTATTGATAACCTTCCCGCAGATGCCTGCGTTGAAGTTCCCTGCCTTATCGACGGCAAGGGCATTCATCCCTGCCACGTAGGCAAGCTTCCCGTTCAGCTTGCGGCAATGAATATGACAAATATCAACGCTCAGCTTCTAACCATCAATGCGGCGGTTACAAAGAAGCGCGAGGATATCTATATGGCGGCTATGCTTGAACCTCACACCGCAGCCGAACTTTCAATCGACGAAATCAAAGCAATGGTTGACGAACTGATTGAAGCTCACGGCGAATATATGAAAGACTATAAATAAGCAACAAAGAGGGTGTAAAAAAACTTACGTTTTTTTACAGCCTCTTTTCGTTTTATCTTATTTTATCTTATGCCGTAGTTTTCGATAACGTAGTCCATATCCTTATCGCCTCTGCCCGAGAGGTTGATAAGCACTGAGCCGTGGTCCATTCTCTGCGCGAGCTTCATTCCGTAAGCAACTGCGTGTGAGCTTTCGATTGCGGGGATGATACCCTCAAGGCGTGAAAGCTTATAGAAAGCATCGATTGTTTCTTCGTCGTCGATAACGTCGTACTTGACTCTGCCGATTTCCTGAAGGAATGCGTGTTCAGGGCCTGATGAGGGGTAGTCAAGACCGCTTGCAACCGAGTATACGGGAGCAGGCTCGCCGTTTTCATCCTTAAGCATAATGCTGTTGAAACCGTGCATAATTCCTTCTGTGCCGTATTTGAGGCTTGCCGCGTGGTCGCCGAGCTTGGGTCCTCTGCCGAGAGGCTCAATTCCGTAAATGTCAACGGGATCATTGAGGAAGCCTGCAAAAAGACCTGCCGCATTTGAGCCGCCGCCTACGCAGGCAACGATTGCGTTGGGAAGATGACCCGTCATTTCAATGAACTGTTCTCTTGCCTCAATACCTACAACGCTCTGGAAATCACGAACCATCATCGGGAAGGGGTGAGGGCCGAGCACCGAGCCGATGCAGTAGATTGAATCTTTGTATTCCTTGCTGTATGCGTCGAAAGCGGCGTCAACAGCTTCTTTGAGAGTCTGCAAGCCGTGAGTTACCTCAACAACGTTTGCGCCGAGAATCTTCATTCTTGCAACGTTGGGAGCCTGCTTTTTGATATCAACCGAACCCATATAGATATCGCATTCAAGGCCGAAGTATGCGGCGGCTGTTGCAAGTGCAACGCCATGCTGACCTGCGCCCGTTTCGGCGATAACCTTCTTTTTGCCCATATATTTTGCAAGAAGAGCCTCACCCATGCAGTGGTTGAGCTTATGAGCGCCCGAATGGTTGAGGTCCTCGCGCTTTGCATAAAGCTGAACCTTGCCGCCGAGAGAATCCGAAAGCCTTTCAAGATGGGTAACGGGAGTGGGTCTGCCCTGAAATTCCTTACGGATTCTGCGAAGCTCCGCAATGAACTTTCTTGACTGGCAGATTGAAAAATATGCTTCTGTTATTTCAGCCATCGCAGCCTTGAGCTTATCGTCAATATAAACGCCGCCGTATTTGCCGAAATAGCCGTTTTTATCGGGGTAATTGTTAAAATAGGTATCAAAATCAACGTTATTGAGTTTCATAATTTTTCCTCCAATATATTAAATTAAGTTAAATTTCAACTGATTGCTTCGGCTTACGCCATCGTTTTGTTAAAAGTATCATAAACATCACCTGAAAATAAAAAGCCCCTGACAGATATTGATCTGTCAAGGACGAATAATTGATTCGCGGTGCCACCTTGATTCGCAAAAATGCGCACTTTTCAGGATACTTACATATCCGCGGCAACTAACGTATGCCATCACGTTGCAGAATACTCTGCGATAAAAATCGCATTTGACTGCACCCTCAGCGGCCCATTTGACGAATTGTTTCTTGCCTGACTCTCAGCAACGCAGGCTCTCTGTGAAGGCATAGACGCCTTTATTCCCGCTTCAACGGTTTGAAATATTAATTTTCTGTATTATATCACCGCGGAATAATATTGTCAAGAAGCAATTTTTGCGCATAAAAAGACCCTTCGCCAAAAAGCAAAGGGTTTTGTTCTTAGGGTTCGCTGATGAACTTGAGGGGGTTTGTTCTGTGGTAACTGCCGTCGCTTTCAACTCTCACTTCAAAATGAAGATGGGGTGCGGTGGTGTTACCCGTATCGCCGACAAGACCGATAACCTGACCCTGCTTTACTGTATCGCCTTCAGAAACTCTGATGTCGCTTGAGTGGGCATAAAGAGTCTGAACGCCGTTGCCGTGGTCGATTATGCAGTAGTTGCCGAAGCCCGTGTTCCAGTTGCCGTCGTTATATGCGGTAACAACAACGCCGTCTTCTGCGGCATAAATATTTGTATTTTTGGAGATATTTGATCCGTCGCCGTTATAGAGAGCAATATCAACGCCGTTATGCGCCGCACCGCTTGAATAATAGGGATAACCTGCGGTTATTATTGCATTTTTTTCTGCAGGCCACATCATTTTGCTCTTTGACTTTGATTTTTTTGTTGTTTCGGGAGCCTTTGTTGTTTCGGCGGCTTTGGTGGTTTCGGGAGCCTTTGTTGTTTCAACTGCTGTTTCGGTTTCGGCTGCGGTTGTTTCTGCCTGAGTTGTTTCCTCCGAAGCTGTTGCAACCTCCGCCTGAGTTGTTGTTTCTTCTGTTGCTTCCGTATATGTTACTGTTTCTTCGTTTGTGTTTACCGATGCAGCTGCCTGCTTGCTGAGCTCTGTTACCTGCACTTCTGCTGCAGTGGGTGCGGGGAGAATATATCCGCAAAGACCTATCACAACAGAGAGGGCGAGGGGGAGAAGTCTGTTCATTCAAGTACCTGCCTTTTTCAAAATCCAATAGATTTTACCACAAGCAGGCTTTTTTTTCAATGTGAATATTAAATATGTTTATTTGGAAAAAAACGATATTTTTAACCAAAATGCAGAGAAAATCAATAAAAACGCAAAAAATTACGGTTTCAGAATTGAAATATTGACAAATTTTAATTAATGTTATTAAATACTATATATAAACTGTCAGGAGGAATGAAAATGAAAAAACTGATATCGGTTGTTTCGCTCGTTGTTGCGGCTGCGCTTATTTTTGGTGTTACCGCATTTGCGGAGCCGGGATTTGCCTATAAAGATGAGGAGCTTGTTGCGTTTGCTCCGAAGTGGGATGCAATTCAGGCTGACGAAACCGTAATTTCGCTCACTCCGGGCGGAGAGCAGGGAGAAATGCGTTTTGCATGGCTTTCCCCTGAAACAGATGAAAATGCCGCTTTCAGAATTTCCGAAAACTCGGATATGAGCAAATACAAAGAAGTTGAAGTTGAAACAAAAGATGCAATTTCCGAATATAATTCAAACAAAGTGACCGTTACGGGGCTTGAAGAAGGAAAAACATATTATTATTCATACACGGAAAACGGTGTGTGGAGCGAACCGTCAGATTTCACGGTAAGACCCGATGAGAATTTTACCGTGCTTTACGTTTCAGATGCACAAATCGGGCGTTCGGGTGATGAAACTCTCAGAGAAATTCTTATCCGTGACACCTGCGGCTGGAATTACACTGTTGATAAAATGCTTGCACGGTATCCCGATGCGGCGTTTGCCGTTTCGGGTGGCGACCAGTTTCAGTCGCCGGACAGCATTACGCAGATGAAAGCATATCTTTCGCCGGAGGAACTTCGTTCGCTTCCCGTTGCGAACGCAATCGGCAACCACGATGATGATTCAACTCTTTACGGAGAAATTTTCAATAACCCCAACGAGGTTCGTGAGCTTATGGCGAGCGAAGCGGGAACGGGATATTATTATACTTACGGCGATGCGCTTTTTATAACAGTCAATTCAAACAACAACTTTATTTTTGACACCGCAAGGGTTCTCCGAGAGGCGGTAAAGGCATATCCTGACACCAAGTGGAGAGTGGTGACGATGCATCACAATCCTTATTCGGCATCGCTTGGCGATGATGATTTTTCAGAAGAAAGAGTGCTTTTTTCATCTCTTTATGACTGCTATGATATCGACCTTGTACTCAGCGGACACGACCACCTGTATTCGCGCACCGAGGTTATGTACGGCGGCGAAATAACGGATGGAGAAGGTACGGTTTACGTTCAGTCGTCATCGGCATCGGGCAGCAACTATGACCCTCTTCCCGAAGAAACAGCTTCGTTTATTGTGAATGCTTTTGACGTGAGAGTGCCGACTTACACGGCGTTTACTTTTACCGATGAAGCCATTATCGGCACAACTTACCGCACTGATACGGATGAAATTATTGATTCCTTTGAAGTTGAAGATAACACAAGCAACTCGGACGCAAACATTTTCACAGCGGTGATTTCAATCTTTAAAACACTGTTTTCAATGATATAAGCAACAACGGACTGCCTGCCGACAGTCCGTTGTTTTTTTTTATTTCTGAATGCCGTATGCTTCAACCATTGCGGAATATTCGGCTTCCGATATCGCAACAACCGAGCCGTGACGGGGCTTGAGATGGTTCATTGAATACGTTGATCTCTGCACCTGCCTGAAGTTCTTGAAATCTCTTGTCATCTGTGCAAAGAAAGTTCCGTTGCTGTATTCATCCATAATCATCATATATGCATCCGTGCCCGTTATGCGGTACATCGAGCTTCCCTCAACGCCGAACCAGTTGAGCGAACAGATCGTATAATCAGTGTTATACGGACCCGTGAGATTCTTTGACTTAACGTAGGCGATTTTCTGGGTTAAATCTTCTTTGAAATAGAGATAATAACAGCCGTCTTTTTCGTTGTAGATTATGTCGCCGTCAATGCACTGAACGTTTCTTGTTCCGCCGTTTCCATCGGGTTCGTTCCATCTGCCGTAAAGCACCTTGGGTTCTGTTTCAAACGTTTTGAAATCTTTGGTATAGGCATAATAATGGCCTGCGGTATCGTTTTCGGCGGTTGAATTCGCCCAGTATACCATATACATACCGACTTTTTCATCATATATAGCCTGCGGCGCCCACGCTCTTGTTGTTGTTTCAAAGCCTTCAAACTGACGGATATCAATAACCGTTTCGTCAATCCAGTTCACAAGGTCGTATGATTTCCAGGTGATGAGTGCGTGGTTTGAGGTCCAGCCCTCAAGAGCATTCATATCGGTTGCGATAATGAAATAGCAGTCCTTTCCGTTTTCGTCAACGCCCTTGAGAATATAAGGGTCACGCACGCAGCCCGTGCCGAGAGTCTGCTTGATAACGGGGTTGTTGCCGTTGAGCGCCTTGAAATTGTAGCCGTCTGTGCTTACAGCAAAATGAAGGGTCTGTTCTTCAACTTCGTTGCCCACAAAGTAGCAGAAAAGATATGCACCCTCGGTGCTTACCGCGGGGTAGGCATAGTTGTTGAAAAGATAGTTGAAAAGGTAATAAGGAATCATAAAAAACGCAACGATTATTCTTGTGAATGCCATTGGGGTCATATTTCTTCCTCCTCGGAAATTATTGAAAAAATTATAACACAAGAACGCGGATTTAGAAAGCAAAATATTGTAAAAACCGAAAAAATTTGATATAATTTGAAAAAAACTGTTCAGGAGGCGGCTTATGAAAAAAACCATCGCTTACGTATTGCTTGTGCTGCTTGCGGTTTCTCTTCTCGGAGGATGCAACAAAAAATCGGCTTCATCGGCAAAAAACGATATCACCGCCCAGATTGAAGAAATGCTGGGTACGTCTTATGAAAATGAAGAGAGCGGAATTTTCGGAGAATTGGTCGGCAACAATCAGATTTTTTCCGATGATATGTGGGGCCGTCAAATCAGCGAAAGAGTTGAATACAAGATAACGTCCGTTGACGTTGCAGGCGAAAGAGGTACGGTTACGGTTGAAATAAAATCGCCTGACGTTTATGCAGTTCTCGAAGAAGCGGCTTCGGAAATGAGCAGCGATGCCGACGTTGATATGCTTCTTGTGCGTGTATCCGAAAAGCTGGAAAGTTCTCCTCCCGAAATCAACGAAACAGTCACCTGTGAGATAAAATTCCAAAATGAAAAATGGAAGCTTGTTCTCTGCACTGAGCTGCTTGATGCCCTGAGCGGCAATCTTTACAGCGCATATATGGGCATTGCGGATGACGTTATCGGCAGCGTTGAGGAGGGATAACGGCTATGAAAAAAATTATTTCGTTATTTACAGCGATTGTGCTGGCTCTTTCGCCGTTTACCGTTGCATTTGCAGGCAACACGGCGCAGGACGTCACTTTGTCGATGTATTGCAACCGCTATGATGCGGATGAAATCAGCGGTAAATACAAGAACAACACGTTTTATCTTCATATCGACGTGCTTTGCGAAATGACGGGGTCTGAAATTACAGATGTTGAAGATAAAAAGATATTTGTTTCATCAGAACGATACGGCAGAATTTTTGAAATCAATTTCAGAAGCCAAAAAATGGCAGATAACTGGATTAAAGGCAAATATTTTACTATGCCGTGTTTTGAAGAAAACGGTGAGAAATATGTTTCTGCTCTTCATTTTCTCCGATATCTTGGCGCTAAGGTGAAAATCAGTCAGGATGGTTCTCCGCAGCTTATTGTACATTTTAAATATAACATATTTGAAGCTTTGGCAGAACACGTTCACGCGGATTACAGCCACTATTTTATGTGGGATGAAATGAGCAGCGAAACAGAAAATATAGATAATAAAATTTTAAACGCAGGTCTTGTGGCTCTTATTAAGAGAGATTCAAACGTTTTCAGAATGGCGATAAATCCGAGAGGCATTGAAAGGGAAACCATAGAAGAGGTCCTCACCGTAATTGTAAAAAACGAAGGGCAGGATATAATCAAGGATAAATCCGCTTTGGATGATGCCAATACATTGAATAAAATCCTTGATACCGGCAATGAAGTTGTTGATTATCTGTCTGAATTTGAAGAAATGGAACTGGACGATAATTTTAAGAGCAAATTCGGCGATAATCTGAAAGGTGCATCGGCAGTGCTTGATGCTTTTAATGCTGCAGAAACAATGGAACAGTTCAGGAATATCAGTGAATCCCAGATGAATCTGCTCCAGAACACAATGATAGATAATAAAGCGGATTCTGATTTCCTCGAAGGTGACGGTTCGAATTATTACAACGCGGCAGTTAATGTAAACAGCAGAATCAAGAGTGAAATCAACAACAATTTTTTGGCTCAAATGAGTTTGTGGGAACAGAATTCTTATAATGCGCTCGAAGAAGCAATCGGTGTTTTGGGCGTAAACCCCGTAAGCCTTGCGTGGGACGTCGCAATGCTTACTACCGGTTTGACAGCCTCCGGTATAATTGATAAAAAAACAGATTTTTATAACGCATATAACGCTTCCGTATTGCAGATGATTGCGAACGATATTTTCGGCAATACGTTTGACAGGCTGGAAGAAAACAATTTTTATATCAATGATTTATCGGAGCAGGAAGCTCAGCTCAATTCAGCTAAAAACAGCTTGATTCTGCAAATCAAATCAACAATAACAACAAGGCAGTATCTTATAAAATCGCGTTTTCTTGATGAATCATATCAGAGAGATATGGAAGAAATGCTTCAGGAAGCCGTTGTTATTTTGAACAGACTCGAAAATTGCAAAATTGTTTCATTGGGAGTTAATCCCGTTGTTGATGAAGATTTAAGCTGGATGGCAGGCGAAACGGAAAAGGATTCGGGAGATACGGTTATTGATGATATCATTTCTTCAATAAACGGCATTATTTCGGGAGAAGAACCCGAAGAAGAGACCGAAGCGGTTGAAATCAAAAGCTACGGCTATGCCGAAACCGTTATGGACAGCCTTGATGAATGGGAATACAAAGACGGTTATTTCTGCAGGCAGATGCAACTGTATGAAATTGACGGTGTGTACTATATGTACTGTTCTTACACGGATGGACCCGATGAAATAATTAACAGTTCGGTATCAAGCTTTTGGGTAGCGGCGACCTACCGTTATGCCGTTACCGAAGATTCATTCGGAAGCGGTGAAAAAGTTGCGGGTCCGATGTATGAGGGCTATCTGGGACTAATGAATCTTTTGGGAACAGCTTCCTATGAAATAAACGGAACTTATGAAGAGAATTATGACTCGGTTCTGCATCTCTTCAACAATCTTTATGAGCAGGGACTTGAACAATAAACAAAAAGAACGGCTTGCGATATGCAAGCCGTTTTGCTATATAATTTTTGATGCGTTTATCAGCGCTTCGGCTGAGAAAGAGGGGATTCTGCCGAGGTGGTCGGGTCCGACGTTGAGAAGATAGTTTATGCCGAGCGAATTGAGCCTTGCTTTTCTTTCGGCGATTTCTTCGGGTGTAATCCAGTTCTGGTCATAGTATTTGTAACCCCACGAGCTGTTGAGCGTGCCTGCGGTTTCATAAAGACCGTAGGGCGAATACTTGAAACCGTCGATGCTGTTGAGATCTGAATTATCGGCAGGCTTCATCTCGGTGGGATATTCGTTATCGCCGAGCGAAACGTAGTCGTAAGCGCCGTTGCCGATTCTTGAATTGATGAGGCAGTCGGGCTGATATTCTTTAACAAGAGCGTTCAGTTCAAGGCTCTGCTCTTTTGTTATGGTATGGGGTACGTCAAACCAGATAAGGCATAAATCGCCGTAGCCCGTGAGAATTTCCTTGACCTGAGGCTTGATTTTTTCTTCAAAACAGATTGAAAAATCTTTTTTGCTTCTGTCGGGGAAATCCCAGTTGTTATCCCACGATGAACCTGAACAGCCCGTAAGATTGGTGTAGCCTCCGCCGTGGGGGTGCTTCCAGTCAAGCTCCTGCGAATAATAAAGCCCGAATTTAATGCCGTATTTATAGCAGGCTTCGGCAAGCTCGGCGGTAACGTCTCTGCCGAAAGGGGTGGCGTCAACAACGTTGAACGGGTCTGCCTTTGATTTGAACATAGCGAAGCCGTCGTGATGCTTTGAGGTGAAAACAAAATATTTCATTCCGCAGTCACGCGCAAGGCGAATCCATTCATCGGCATTGAAACAAATGGGATTGAAGATTTTTGCAATCTGAGCATATTCATCATTGGGAATTGCGAGCCAGCTCTGAATCCATTCGGCGTAGTCGCGCACTCTTCTGCCCTTGTATTCACCGCCGAGAACGGAATAAAGCCCCCAGTGAGCCATCATACCGTATTGCGCATTTCTGAACCATTCTCTGTTATCCATATTATTTTACCTTATCCTTATATTTCTTATATTTTATTGCAAAGGCAACAAAAAGTGTCACATAAAGAGAAGTGATCACAGCGTAAACTGCTGTAAGAACATAATTATGCGTGCTGAAGATGCTGAGAAGAAGCTGCGGAATAACAATAAGAGAAAATATTATAAACAGTGGGATTACCTTGCCTTTGAAAACTCTTTGCATCATCCTGAATCTTGATTCATCGTCACAGAAAATTTCTTCATTTCCGTCCATTTCTGCAGCAGGTTTGCGAAAATAACTGTATCCCGCATAATCCTGAATATATTCCCAACCGCAATCCTCAAACATTCTGATATATTCGTCTTTGTGGGACAAGCCTTCCTGATTATAGTCAAGCTGATACACAATATCTTCGGGTTTGCTTTCTTCAAAATGATAAATTCCGAGACCGCTTACCTTAGTGAATTTCCAACCCTCTTTGCCTTTGCGTCTTAAATATTCCTGCTCTTTTTCGTGTTCAAGTATTGTGAAATATCTGAATTCTTTTTTGGTTTTCATTTTATATTACCTCCCTTGAATTTCTGTAAAGCCGTTCAATTCGTTTGAGTTCCGTTTGCAGTATTTCGTTTCCCAAATCCGTGATTTTATAGATTTTTCGTTTTTCTTCCTCATAAAGGAATTCGATTACTTTGTCTTTTTCCATTTTTGACAGGCTGCCGTACATTGTACCCGGGGCAAGCTTTATTTCACCGTTTGTCATTCTTTCAACCGTCTGAACGATTCCGTATCCGTGATTGGGCTTGCGCAAGCACAGCAGAATATAAAATGCAGTTTCCGTCATCGGAATATATACTTTTCTTATATGCTGATCCATATTTTATCGCCTGCTTTCAAGTGTATTTTACCTCGATATATCGCACTGCGTTATATCCTTGAGTTCAGTATATCGCACTTCGATGTATTTGTCAACATTTTTTTAAAATTTTTTTACGGCAACAAAAGATTGAGTTTTGTGTAAAGGTACAGTATAATAGGATTATATTATTATATGGAGCAATGAAAATGAACGGACTCAGCGCACTTTTCCTCGGCATAAATGACGGCGACACCGTTATTCTTGAAAAGAATAAAATATATGACGTGAGGCAGGACGACTCCTTTGACTTTGAGGGATATTACTGCTCAAACACCGCCAAAATCCACGAAAATCCCAACGGACTCAGGCGCGTTGCAATTTTTCTTAAGGATAAGAAAAACGTTGTTATTGACGGCAACGGCGCAACCGTCATTGTTCACGGCAAGATGACTCCGTTTTTGTTTGACGGATGCGAAAACGTGACGGTTAAAAACCTGACCGTTGACTATGCACGCCCGACTATGTCCGAATACACAGTTATTTCAAATAACAACGGTGTGTGCGATATCAGAATAAACGAAGAATGTCTTTTCAGAATTGAGGGCAGTGAAATTATATGGCAGGGTGAAAACGGGAATGACGGCAAGCCTTACTGGGAGGACAGCCATATCGGAAACCGCAGATACAACAAGGTTTATAATCCCGAAACCGAGCTTTGCCGTGATTTCAGGCGAGATGATATGGCGTTTGAAAGGATTGAACGCCTTGATGATTTCACTCTCAGGGTGCATTTTGCCAAGAAAGACGTCAGCCTTTCCGCAGGCGAGATTATGCAGACGAGAAACATTGTCCGTGACCAGACGGGTGCACTTTTCAACCGATGCAAAAATCTTGTTTTTGAGAATCTGCGGATAAAATTTATGCACGGTCTGGGTATGGTTTCTCAATTCTGCGAAAATGTTACCTACCGTAATTGCGATTTTACCCCCACAGAGGGCAGGACAGCCGCAAGCACAGCCGATTTCTTTCAGTTTTCGGGATGCAGAGGCAGGCTTACCGTTGAAAACTGCAAGGCAAGAGGCGCTCACGATGACTATATCAACGTTCACGGCACCCATCTGCGCATAGTTGAAAAGCATAACGAAAGAAGCGTCACCGTCCGTTTTATGCACGCGGAAAGCTGGGGTTTTCAGGCGTTTGAGGTTGGCGACGAGCTTGAATTCATAAAATGGGATACTCTCATTCCTTATGCCAAAACAAAGGTTACAGCTTATGAAAGACTGAATGATACCGATATAAAGCTCACTCTGGACAGAGATTTGCCCGAGGTTGAAATCGGCAAAGACGTTGTTGAAAACGCAACGTGGACTCCCGATTTGTACGTCGCAAACTGCGATTTCGGGCCGACCTGCGGAAGAGGAATTCTCTGCACAACAAGGGGCGAGGTTATTATTGAAAACAATAATTTCCATAAGCTGTGGGGTCCTGCGCTTCTGCTTGAGGATGACTGCAATTTCTGGTTTGAATCGGGTTACACGAACGAGATTATCTTTCGCAACAACCGTGTAACGCAGTGTGAATATGCCAATATGTGGGAAAAGTCGCCCGTAATCCGATATACGCCGAAGGTTATGGATGAAAATTCAACCGAGTTTGTTCACGGCAGGCTGACCTTGACGGGCAACGTCTTTGAAAAATCAAGAGAAGGCACTCATTATATATGGCTCGAATATCTGCGTGAGGCCGAGATTTCGGGCAACAGCTTTGATGCACCGTATGAAGTGATTAAAAAATGCGTCGGCAACATAATTGATAAAAACAACGTTTGTTGACAATGCAGAAAACAGACTATATAATTCTATTTGTAATAAATAAAAAGGGGAAACACAATGGAACAGTTTGCAAAGCGTTTTAAAATTGAATGCTCGCCCGTTGCGATTGAAAAACAGACGGTAGTGCGCGGCGGAACAAGACTTACCGTAATCGCACCCTGCCTGCTGAGAGTTGAAAATCAGGCTGAGGGTAAATTCTGCGACGAACCCACTCAGAGCGTGTGGTTCAGAGATTTCTGCGAATGTGATTTTGAGATAAACGAAACCAAGGGCAATATCGAAATCAAAACCTCAAAGGCAACCTTTGTTTATTCTCTCAAATCAAAAAAGATGCTCCGTATTCTGCTTGCAGACGGCAGAAAGGTAACAAATTTCAAGGCAGGCAACCTCAAAGGCACCTGCCGTACTCTTGATATCACCGCAGGCATAATAACTCTCAACGACGGCGTTTGTTCAAGGGGCGGTGTTGCCGTTCTTGATGACGGCGAAACTCTTGCAATAAAGCCTGACGGTTCGATTCTTCCCCGTGAGAACAAAGAGAGCGATAAATATTATTTTGCCTACGGCAACGATTATATCGGCGCAACAACAGATCTTTATAAGCTGACGGGCAAGGTGCCTCTTATTCCGAGATATGCGCTCTCAAACTGGTGGAGCAGATACAAGGCATATTCCCAGCAGGAATACCTTGACCTTATGGATAAATTCAAGGCTGAGGAAATCCCCATCACCGTTGCAACGGTTGATATGGACTGGCACTGGGTTGATATAAAGAAAAAATTCGGCAAGGATGCCCATAAGGTAACAAAACATCTCAACTTTATGGAATACGTCTATGACGTATGGTCGGTGGGCTGGACGGGTTACAGCTTCAATACCGAGCTTTTCCCCGACCCCGATGGCTTTATCAAAAAGCTCAAGGATGATAAATACCACGTCACTTTCAATATCCATCCCTCAATGGGTGTGCGTTGGTTTGAGGACCAATACGAAGATATGTGCAAGGCAATGGGTCAGAATCCCAAGGAGAAAAAGCCCGTTGCATTCGATATAACAGATAAAAAATTCACCGAGAAATATTTTGATATTCTTCACCGTCCGTTTGAAGAAAAAGGCGTTGACTTCTGGTGGATTGACTGGCAGCAGGGCAAGAATACCGCAGTTAAGGGGCTTGACCCGCTGTGGGCGCTCAACCACTATCATTTCCTTGACAATGCCAAGGATAACCACAGACCGCTTATTCTTTCACGTTTCTGCGGTGCAGGCAGCCAGAGATATCCTCTCGGCTTCAGCGGTGACACAACCCAGACCTGGAAGAGCCTTGATTTTCAGCCCGGCTTTACCGCAACGGCATCAAATATTGCTTATCCCTGGTGGAGCCACGATATCGGCGGCCACTGTATGGGCAAAAAGGATGATGAACTCTATCTGCGCTGGGTACAGCTCGGAATTTTCAGCCCCGTTATGCGTCTGCATTCAACAAACAACGAGTTTGCAGGCAAAGAGCCGTGGAATTACAGCGGACCCGTTGAGCGTATAGCGAAGGATGCACTCCGCCTGCGCCACAAGCTTCTGCCCTATATTTACACAATGAATTACCGCACCCATACCGAGTGCAGGGCAATCTGCGAGCCGATGTATTATGCTTACCCCGAAGATGAAAATTCCTATAACTGCAAAAACGAATTCTTCTTCGGTACGGAGCTTATCGTTGCTCCCATAACCGAACACACCTCGCTCAAAACCAACCTTGCAGGCGTTAACGTATGGATTCCCGAGGGCAGATATACCGATATTTTCACGGGCAGAATTTATAAAGGCAACAAATTCGTGAAGATGTTCAGGGATATTGAAACAATTCCCGTTCTTGCAAAAGAGGGCGCAATTATACCCATGAGCGTCAACGACAGAACAAACGACTGCTCAAACCCCAAGGAGCTTGAGATTTGGGTATACAGAGGCAACAACACCTTCACCCTCTATGAAGACGACGGCGATACCCTTTCATATCAGAACGGCGAATACCTCAAAACCGCATTCACCGTTGCCGAAAACGGCGATAAGGTTACATTCTCAATCAAAAAGGCAGAGGGTGACGCATCCGTTGTGCCCGAAGAGAGAACGTATACCGTTAAATTCAAAGATATCGTCAGCGGAAACGTGACCGTCAAGGGCGCAGATTCAGCCGTCACCAACAACGGCACGCTTGAAGTTACCGTTACCGCAAAAGCTGACGCAACGGTAGAAATCATTCTCGAAAACTGCAGATATCTTGAAAACGGCGATAAGAAGCAGATGCTTACAAACGTTATTTCAAAATTCCAGATGTCAACCGACAGAAAGGGAATGATTTATAACGCGTTTATTCAGAATAAGAAATCCGTTCCAAACGTTGCAAAGGATTTCAGAGGACCTATCGAAGAAATAATGAATCTTCACAGATAAAAGGAGAATTACTATGAGTGAAACAACGATGGCTCCGTCAATCCCCGAAAACGCACTGCCGCCCGAACCCGAATATATCACAAAAAAGAAATTCTGTTTCGCAGCGATTCCGTCAATTTTGGCGGTATTCGGCGCTGCTTTCATTTCGATTATTTTTTTCTTGGATTTTTTTGTGCTTTTTGAGACTTCCGAAGTTTCTGATAAACTGAGGTGGATTTTCTGGGGAACAGCATACGCAGCTGAGGCTGTTGCAATGCTGGCGCTGAGCGTGATGGCGTTTATAAAAATAAACAATCCGCTCACGAGTGCGCCGCTGTTTGTTGCGGCTTCAGGCTGTTTTACGAAATTGCTGGTTTCAGTGTTTACACGACTGTATCCGAATGAATTCGAGGTTGAATTTGAACCGAAGAGATTTGAACATTATTCATATTCGGATTATATTACCGTTTGGGCTGCATCCTGGATATCCGAGGCAATCCTGGCAGCGGCGTTTATTGCTGCGGCTGTTTACATAATTCTTGCCGCAAGAAAAAACGCAGGAGAAAAAATCAGAAAGTTATGGTTTGTTCCGTGCCTGATGCAGGTGCCTTACGTTTTGTCAAGAATTGTTTATAATGTGGTTTATTTTGTCCTTTATTGGTCAGACCTGATTAAGTATGACAGAAGTATGCTTTCGTCATGTTTAGCTTCATTTTTGGGCGGAATATTGTCTGCTCTGGTATGGCTTCCTCAGTTTGTTGCGGTTATACTGCTCTGCAAATGGGTATCAAATCCTTATAAAAAGGTGCTGAAAAAGGTTCCCGAACCCCAAAAAGAGAAAGAAAAAGCAGAAGTAAAGGAAGAAATCAAAGAGGAGAAGAAACCCGAACCCGTCGCTCCTCCGAAGCCCCCGAAACCCGTAGCACCTCCTCCTGCAAGACCGGTTGCACCTCCGCCGAAGAAACCTGCACCGATGCAGGCTCCCGTTATGAAAGCTCCGCCCGTGAGCGCTCCCGTGCCTCCCAATCAGGTGGCTACGATGGCGCAGAAGAATAATATCGAACTTATCAGGCAGTATAAAGAACTTCTTGATATGGGCGCAATAACGCAGGCAGAATACGACGAAAAGAAAAAAGAATTGCTGACAAATCAGTAAGCCTTTGCTTCAATATAAAAAGGAGAATTATTATGAGTGAAACAATGACGGCTCCGTCAATCCCCGTAAACGCGCTCAGACCCGAACCCGAATATATCATAAAAAAGAAATTCTGCATAGCAACAATTCCCGCGATAATCGCTATGCTTACAACCTTTTTTATGGCAGGTTATAATATAATTATCGGAATTTCTGCAGGAATAAAATTCTCTTCAATCAACGACTGGTCTTTTGTTGAGCAGGGAATAATGTACGGAATACAGTTCATTGCCGTGTTTTTGCTTTGCGTGCTTATGTTTGCGAAAGTCAACAAACCGTTTTTGTGCGCGCCGCTGGTTGTTATAGGCTTAACTTATGCGGTTCATTTTATATTCTGCCTGATTGCTGTGTATGACAGAAATGAATTTGAAAAGGCATTTCATAATTTATATGATATTATAAATTATAATCAGTATACTTATTCGGATTATATGACTATCAGAATATGTTATTTTGTGTTCCTTGCCGTTATGATTTTCAGCTTTGTCGCTGCCGCTGTTTACGTAATCCTTGCTTCAATCGAAAAGATAAACGGAAAAGTCAGAAAATTATGGTTTATTCCCGTTGTTTTTTCTGTTCTTTCTCTTGTTATGTATGTTGTTTATACAGTGGTCAATATTGCCCTTTATTGCGTTAAAACAGATTTTGACAGGCACGGAATAATGGTATCGGCTATTATAGGCGCATTGATGAACTTATTGGTTTATGTTCCTGAGGCTGTTACGGTTATCCTGCTCTGCAAATGGATATCAAATCCGCATAAAAAGGTGAGAAAAAAGGCTCCCAGAGTTCCTGCACCCGTTCCCGTAATGTACGCACCCGTACCTCAGCCCGTACCCGTACCCCCTGCACCTGCACAGATGCCCGTCAACGCACCCGTGCCCGAAAATCAGGCGGCAACAGAGCAGAAAAGCAATATTGAACAAATCAGGCAGTATAAAGAACTTCTTGATATGGGCGCAATAACGCAGGAAGAATACGACGAAAAGAAAAAAGAATTGCTGACAAATAACTAATCAAAAAACCGACAGAATTTCTTCTGTCGGTTGATTTTTTATATAAGCGATTTGCCTTCCCACTCTTCGTCGGGATTAACGCCGAGAAGCTTTGTTACCGTCGGCGCAAGGTCCATAATATTTATGTTTTCGGGCAGCTGACCCTTGCTGAAGCTTTCGCCCCTGATTATTAATGGAATTATCATATCCTCGGGCATATCGCTGCCGTGGGTGCGGTCGTGGCCGCCGTGGTCGGCGGTGATGATATAAGTGTATTCATCGCCGAGTTCGTTTATCAGCTTTTCGATATTATCCCAGCTGCTCTGCACAGCTTCCGCATATTCGGGGGTCATCCAGCCGAAGTTGTGGCCCTGCATATCGGTATAGCCGAGATAGATGAATGTGAAATCCGTATCGTATTTTTTGAGGTATGAAATCGCGGCATCCGTCAGTTCTTCGCCTGCAAGCTTATAGCCGATTCGTCTGCCTGCGTAAAAACAGGCGTGTGCAAGCGAATTGGGGCGCGAACAGTCGCGGATTTCTTCCCAGTTATAGAAAATTGCACACTTTTTATCTGCCGCTTTAAGCACTTCGCAAAGACCGTTGACGGGTCTTACCTGCGGCGCATAGGTGTTTGTCGTTGTGCCGTGTCTTTGGGGAGTTACGCTGTGAAAAAGCGAAATATGGCAGGGGAGAGTGACGGAGGGCATCACCGTTTCGGCGGTCATTGTGTATGCCGATTCGCCGATTATTCTCTGTGCGTTTTTGATATCGGGGAGCGAATCGGGGCGCATACCGTCAACAAGAATCATAATTACTTTCATTGTGAAATCTCCTTTTCCGCTTGCTGTTTTTTATAGAGCTTTCTTGCCTCGAAGAATGAAAATATAATGCAAATCAGCGAGTAAACCGAGAAAATAAGGTGGGTTTCAATCCCCGGAGTTTTGCCGAGCATCTGAATATAAAGCGCAATTCCGATTGCACCGTTTATCACCATAAGCGCCGTGTATTCAACGTAGGCAAACATCGTCATAAAATAGATGACAATGCCGAGAAGGGTTGTTACGCTGTCGAGGAAAACGTATTCCGAGCCGAGAAGCGGCAGAACAAACCACATAACCGCAAGCGCGCAGATAAAGCCGAGAGAAAGCAGAATTCTTTGTTTTAAGGTCATCTGACGAAGCTCTGTTGAGCCGCCTCTTTTGTGTTTGTTCCAGCGGATAAACGTTAAAATCTGAATCGGGCATGAGAAAAACAGAGCCGAAAAAGCCGAGCCGTAAATGTTGAAAATGAAGTATACCGCGGCGTAAAAAATCGAGTTGATGCTGCCCAGAAGGCTCGCAAATCTGCTGACTTTTGACTGAAGCATTCCGATTACAATCGAAACGTAAAGCGGCATTATCTGCAGAAAATCCTGCTTGTTATATATGGCTGTGGCGGTTATCAGCACCGCCGTGATGCCCATAAGAATATATATAATAATGCTTTTCTTCGACATTGGGAATATCCTTTTAATCAATTAAATCAAGGTTTGCGCCCTTGGTTTCTTTTACCTTAAGCGTGAAAATAACTGCGGCAACCGAAACGCAGGGTATTGCAACGCCGAGGCAAGCCCACCAGATAGGCATAATCGCAATGCCGATTGTTGCGCTAAGGAAACCGACCACAAGGCCGATGATAACGAGAAGACCTTCTGCACCGACTACCGATGCACGGATATCCGTGGGTACCTTTTCGGTCATCATAACGTTCATATAATCTCTGCCAATCCAGTATGAACCCTGATAAAGACCTGCAAATGCGCCGATAAGATAGGGGTTCCAGCCGCAGAGAATGCCTGCAACAAAAAGAATGTATCCGATAACGCAGGTTGTTGAGAAGAGGGTTACCGTTGTTTTTCTGCCTGCTTTATCGGCAAGGATACCCGAAAGGAAGGTTATCGAAGCATAAACAACGGGCACCATAAACAGAGCTTTTGTTGTTTCTGCGGTACTCATTCCCGCCTGATTCATAGCCGATTCAAAATAAAGCGCTATCGCAGGCATTGCGGCATCGAAAATGATATGTGCAATGATGAGCATTTTGGTATCTTTGTTTGAAAAAATATATTTTACGCCGTTGAAAACACCCGATTGATTTCGCTGAGCCTCTTTCTGCTTTTTTCTGAGGGCTTTTTCTTTTTGCCTGATACTATACGGGCGCGACAGATATTCGATTCTTTCGCCGACGAACACTTTTGTGTCTTTCGCAAGAATAACAACAAGCACAACCGCCGCAAAGCCGATGAGTGCAGGAACAAGGAAGATTTCGCGCCATTTTGTTGCATCGTTGCCCATAAGTATATCGCGCAGGGTCGGAATAAGAACAACTCCGAGTATGCCGAAGCTTTTTAGCGCACTGTAGATTTTTGCGCGGTGTTTATCGGGCGCTTCTTCAAGAATGTAGATAATCTGAATATCGTGACCCATAAAGAAGCTGATGATTGCGAAGCCGACAAGGAACATTATGTAGCTTGACGAAAGATGAATAACCAGAAGACCCGTTGCCATGCCGAGGGTTGAAATCGCAAACAGCGGTTTTCTGCCCCATTTATCGGCAAGTGCCTTGTAAAACGGAGTAATCAGACCGAGCACATAGGTGAAAACGCTTATGCCCGAGTGGAATGCAAGTCCGTCGTTGTATTCGTAATATTTGCCCATAAACGGATTATTCACGAAGAATTCGGTAACGAACGATGACTGAACCGTAACCGTCAGGTTGCTCGTAACCTCGTCAAGAATGTTGACAATCGCAATGAGCATAAGCAGAATCAGAAAATACATACCTCCCGAACTGCGTCTTTGCATTTTGCCGAGCCTTAAAATTTCGCGCCGTTCACGCTTTTTGATTTTATCAATGTTTTTCATACGCCTTACCCTATACCGTAAAATTTGTAATAAAATAATACCAAATTATAACACCGTTTGCAACATTTTATTTGACTATGCAAAAAGCCGCCTTTTTCAGGCGGCTATGTTTTATTTCTCAAGAAGCTTGGGGTCAATCACGTTCTTCGGATGTTTTTTTAACAGCATATTTGCATCACCGTTCATATCATATTTAAAATTTCAATCAGATTATACACCAACTTGCCCGTCAAATCAATCCCATACAAAAAACCTTGAATCGCTCCAAGGGGATTCGTTTACTATCCTTGACTGAATATACTTTGATAATTCATCAGGATCACGGTACTGAATATTAGTATCATCATCAAGTGCAACAGTAATAATCTGTTCTTCTTTCACTCCGCTCTGCGTTGCACCCGAGTATCAGAGACATAAACTCGGCAAACTGTTTATTGAGCATTCTTTTGATGTTGCCCGCAAAATAGGATATGACGTAAACGTTAATTTCGGAAATTCCGGTAATTACGTCAGCCGAGGATTTGTCAGTTGCAAAAAGAAAAATGTCAGTTTTATTGTTGACAGCAATTTCCCGACGGCACTTCTCGTCTGTGAACTTGTACTCGATGCACTCGACGGCAGAAAGCTGATGTATATTCCGAGCACAGTCGCCGACTGTTGCGAGGACACAGACGCAGCAGAGGCTTTTAATGCAACTTTCCCTGAAAAGGAAAAGAAGCGGATGCCGAGTCAGGAAGAATTCTGTATTTACAGTCATTCTTCAGTGGCAAGATAATCAATTCAGCAAATTCCAATTTGTCTGATTAAATAAGTTAAGGGAACAAACCGTATTTTTACAGTTTGTTCCCTCTTTTTATGTCTCATATTTCCGGTACAATGTAATTCTTATTTATAAGAGCTTGTCCAATTTCGTCAAGCGCCGATTCTGATTCCGCACGCACCGTGTGATAATGATAGCCGCCTGTTATGTTCATAAGTTCGGATGATTTGCCGCTTCTTACTCCTTCAATGAATTGTTTTATATGAAGGCTTGAAAAGATGTTCAGCGGTGCAGTCATTTTGCCGTAAACCTTATGCCAGACAAACACATCAACCACC